>JACRNO010000025.1 GCA_016234855.1 Deltaproteobacteria bacterium
CTTAAGCTGCGTCATCTCCGCAGAGAGATCGCGCAGTTCAAGACCATTATCGCCGAGAAGGAAAGGAAGGGTTAAGATGGAAGAGACTCAGGCCAAGGTCAGGAGAAAGACCCTTGTGGGCAGCGTGCTGTCGGGCGGCAAGATGCAGAAGACCGTGACCGTTTCAATAGAGAGGCTCGCGAAGCATCCGTTCTACGGCAAGTACGTAAAGACGCGCGTAAAGTACGCCGCCCACGACGAGAAGAACGAGTGCAAGACCGGCGATAAGGTCGTAATAATCGAGACGCGTCCGCTGAGCAAGACCAAAAGATGGCGCGTCCAGCAGATACTGGAGAAAGCAAGATGATACAGATGCAAAGCGTGCTCGGGGTTGCGGACAACTCCGGCGCCAAGAGAGTGGCATGCATCAAGGTGATAGGCGCATCCAACAAGATGATCGCCGGCATCGGCGACATAGTCATCGCAAGCGTCAAAGAGGCGATGCCCGAGGCCAAGGTCAAGAAGGGCGACGTGGTGCGCGCGGTAGTGGTGCGCACGGTCAAGGAAACGCGCCGCATCGACGGCACCTATATCAGGTTTGACGAGAATTCATGCGTAATCATCAATAAGGACAACGAGCCTATAGGCACCAGAATCTTCGGCCCGGTGGCCAGAGAGCTCAGGGCGCGCAAGTTCATGAAGATTGTGTCGCTTGCGCCTGAGGTACTGTAAAGGCGGCGTAAGGGTGTTAACGGACGGTTCGGCGGAGTTTTGCAAAAGGGTTTTAGCGAAGGCTGACAGGGCGCGTCGGCTGAAGACGGTCTTGAGCCGGTTTAAAAACGGTAATTTTCATAAAAGGGTTTTCAGATGATAAACTTCAAGATAAGGAAGGATGACCAGGTGATGGTCATAACGGGCAAAGAGAAGGGCAAGACCGGCAAGGTCTCCCGCGTCAACCCGGCGAAGGCGACCGTTCTGGTGGAAAAGCTCAATATAGTCAAGCGCCATCAGAAGCCGTCGCAGAAGTACAAGCACGGGGGCATCATCGAGAAAGAGGCGCCGTTGGCCATATCGAACGTAATGTTCCTGTGCGTGAAGTGCAAGGGCCCGGTGCGCATCGGCAGGAAGCTGCTCGAGGACGGCAGAAAGGTCAGGGTCTGTAAAAAGTGCGGTGAGGTGCTCGACAAATGACGGCAAGACTCAAGACGATATATAACAAGGAAGTGGTGCCGCAGATGATGAAGGAGTTTAAATACTCCAACGTCATGCAGGTTCCGAAGCTGACGAAGATAGTCCTTAACATGGGGCTCGGCGAGGCAGTGCGCGAGGTCAAGGTCATCGAGGCCGCCACGCGCGACCTCAACCTGATAACCGGCCAGAGGCCCGTCGTGACCAAGGCGAAGAAGTCGATCGCCACCTTTAAGCTCCGCGCGGGCATGCCCATAGGCTGCATGGTGACGCTGCGCGGAGAGAAGATGTACGAGTTCTACGACCGTTTCGTGAACTTCTCCATCCCGCGCATCAGGGACTTCAAGGGGATGCCAGACAAGTCGTTTGACGGCAGAGGCAACTATACCATAGGCGTTAAAGAGCAGATAATCTTCCCTGAAGTCGAGTACGACAAGATAGACAAGCTCAGGGGTCTTAATATCACCATCAATACCAACGCCAAGTCGGACGAAGAGGCCAAGGCGCTCCTGAGGTTCATGGGCATGCCGTTCAAGAGCTCCGCGAAGAATTGAGCGGGACGCTTGCGTAATACTGAAGGCCGTGTAGAGCGCCGGATTGACGCGAAGAAAGGCGGATACGGACTGCGCCGCAATGACAGGCCGCCGGGTCGGGCCGTTTACGGGCCGGGCGGGTAACGCTAAGCAGGTTGCTGAAAAACTCAATTTTTTTCAGGCTGCTCAAAAAGCTCCATATGCGAGGAGCGAGGAATGAGGCAAATCCCCCTCAATCCCCCTTTATAAAGGGGGAAGTTACGCCGTAGTGACGAACCGGGGCACCCGCGCCAAGTGGCGTGGGTCGGACAACGAAGCAGATGGACTTTTTGAGCAGCCTGAAAGAGAAAGATTATCGGAGGTCGCAGATTGGCTAAGACGTCGCTTGTAGTTAAGGCTGGCCGCAAGGCAAAGTTCAAGGTCAGAGAGTATAACCGCTGTCCGATATGCGGCAGGGCTCGCGCGTATTACAGGAAGTTCGATATGTGCAGGATATGCTTCCGCAAGATGGCGCTCAAGGGCGAACTGCCGGGCGTGATGAAGTCGAGCTGGTAAGACCGCCTTCGCCGTCAACGGTCGCCGTGCACCCATGACCATGACGCGAGCCGGATGTTTAGCCGGTATAACCGCACGGCATCCGATAGATTTCATTGCACAAAGCCGGGCCGCATCCATTCGCGGGCCGGTAACCTTTAAAGATGGAGACAGAGAAAAGATGTCGATGACAGACCCGATAGCGGACTTGCTTACGAGAATAAGGAATGCGGTTCAGGCCAAGAAGCGCGACGTGGTGCTGCCGGCTTCCAGCGTCAAGCATGATATCGCAAAGATTCTCAAGGAAGAAGGCTACATAAAGGACGTCAGCCTTATCAAGGAAGACAAGCGCTCGTATCTCAAGCTGCAGCTTAAATATACCGCGGCCAAGAAGGGCGTCATAACCGGCATAAAGAGGATAAGCAAGCCGGGACTGCGTAAATACGCTGGCGCGGACGAGCTTCCGACCGTATTGAACGGCGTCGGCGTCGCCATCATATCGACCTCCAAGGGCATCATGACCGACCGGAAGGCGCGCGAGCTTGGGGTGGGCGGCGAGGTCATCTGTACCCTTTATTAATCGGCCTTGCCAGCCGGCTTTTTGAGGCCCGTTCCGGTGCAGTAAGGGTCAGCGGCTATATGATAAGCGAATCACTCAGGCGCACCTCCGGTCTGAGGCGGATATAACAGACAGGATGTAAAAGCGGCGCAAGCTGGCCTCTGAAGGGGCCGCCCAATAAGCCGACAAACGAAATCATCAGAAGGGTCTTGAAAAATGTCAAGGATAGGAAAGCTTCCGATAAACGTGCCGCAAGGCGTGAAACTAACCCTCGAGGGCAGACTTGTCAAGGTCTCCGGCCCGCAGGGCAACCTGAAGTTGGATATCAGGCCTGAGATAAAGCTCGAGATCAAGGACAACGTCGTCACGGTCTCGAAGAACGAAGAGACGAGGGCTGCAAGCGAGCTCTTCGGCCTTACGAGAACCCTTGTCGCCAACATGGTAAAGGGTGTTTCCGAAGGGTTTACAAAGAGACTCGATATCGTCGGCGTCGGTTACAAGGCGGACGTGCAGGGCAACGTGGTTAATCTCGCCCTCGGCTACTCTCACCCTGTAAAATATGAGCTTCCGGCCGGGGTGCAGGCTACGGTCGAGAAACAGACCGGCATCATCCTTAAAGGACCGGATAAGCAGATGATAGGCCAGGTCGCGGCCAACATAAGGTCTCTGAGACCTCCTGAACCGTACAAGGGCAAGGGTATCAAGTACTCCGATGAGGTAGTTAGAAGGAAGGCGGGCAAGGCTGGCAAGGCGGGAGGGAAATAATGGCTAACAGGGTTGTCAAGACCACGGGTCTTGAGCGCAGGAAGATAAGGGTCAGAAAGAAGGTCACGGGCACTACTGAGCGCCCGAGGCTCAACATATTCCGCAGCAACAAGCATATATACGCGCAGGTCATAGACGATACCAAGGGCAGGACCATTGCAGCGGCTTCCACCAAGACCAAGGAAGTCGCAGGGCAGGCCGCGAAGCTCAAGAAGGCGGACGCCGCCAAAAAGGTAGGCGAGGCCGTGGCGAAGCTCGCCCTTGGCAAGGGTATAGACAAGGTAGTCTTCGATAGAGGCGGGTATATCTATCACGGACGCATCAAGTCGGTTGCGGACGGCGCAAGAGAGTCCGGGCTCAAGTTTTAATAGAAAGCGCCGCCTGCATGAAGGGCGGTCTCGAGTTGCGGGTTCGAGCTGCACGACCGTCAGCATCATGCTGAACATAGAAGTTAACCGGACCTTTGCCGTTGAAATCACGAACTCACAGGCGGTCTAAGTAAACCGGCGCCGCAGGCAGGGTGAGGGACGTTCGCACGGGCAAGGGTGTAAAAAACCTGCTTACGTAAACACGTAGAGGGAGGCATTTTTGGACAAGATAGACGCAAGTAGCTTGGAAATCAAGGACAAGCTCGTATACCTGAACAGGGTTGCCAAGGTCGTCAAGGGCGGAAAGCGTTTCAGCTTTAACGCCATAGTGGTGGTCGGCGACGGCAAGGGTCATGTGGGCGCGGGTCTTGGCAAGGCCAACGAAGTCCCTGAGGCTATAAGAAAGGCGATTGAGCAGGGGAAGAAGTCGCTCATTCGCGTCGCTATAAAGGACGGGACTATACCCTACGAGGTTACCGGCGTATATGGCGCGGGCAGGGTCTTTTTAAGACCGGCCGGGCCTGGTACCGGCGTCATCGCCGGCGGCGCGGTCAGGGCGGTCATAGAGGCAACCGGCATCAGCAACGTCCTTACAAAGTGCATCGGCACGAGCAATCCGCATAACGTCGTAAAGGCCACGCTTGAGGCGCTCTCCCAGTTGAAGAGTCCCGAGGCGATAGCGGAGTTGCGCGGCAAGCGCGCCCTGTAGCGGCAAGCCGGCCTGGAAGGCTGCGCGACGCTAAAGGGCAGGGCAGGAAGCCGGGGCTGATACTTGGTTTAGCCGGACCGCAGTGGGATTTAAGGGAAGGGTGGTGTTAAAGGGCAGGGCTGAATAGGACTGACGTTTTGTTGTACGGTCAGGCAGCGGAGATTCTATGCGCGGCCGTCGATAATGGGTCTTAACGGGCAAGCCGGGGTTCAGGCGGGCCGATATATTTCAATAAAGGCAAGGCGATGACTGAAAAGAAGAAAAAGACGATAAAAGTAACGCTCACCAAGAGCGGTATCGGCTACAATGAGCGGCAGAAGAAGACCCTTCTCGGCCTGGGCCTCAGGAAGGTGGGCAGGTCCAAGGTGCTTGTCGACTCGGCCCCGGTGCGCGGGATGATAAACAAGGTCTCGCACCTCGTCTCGGTAGAGTAGTCGGCCTGTCATCCATCGGCCGTCTCTCACTTTGCAGGCGGTGCGCGTGACGCTTTGAGCGGCCTTATGCGGCCGTTTTTGAGCCTGCGGCGCAGGCCGATATCCTCAAACTCATTTTTATAGGAGCTACAACCATGTTGGACAGATTGAAGGCGCCGAAGGGCGCCGTTAAGAACAGAAAGAGGGTTGGCCGCGGCGAAGGCGGCGGCTCCGGCAAGACCTCTGGCAAGGGCGGCAAGGGCCAGACCGCGCGCAGCGGCGGCAGTATCAAACCGGGTTTTGAGGGCGGTCAGATGCCCCTTCAGAGGCGTCTGCCCAAGAGGGGTTTTACGAATATATTCAAGGTGAAGGCGCGTATCGTAAACCTCGGCAGGATAGCCGAGTGCTTTGCCAAGGGTGCGGTCGTTACACCGCAGGTCCTTGAGGAGAAGGGTCTTATCAGGTCCGGCAAGGGCCCTGTTAAGGTGCTTGGCGAGGGCGAGTTCGGCAAGGCCCTGACGATAAAGGCCGGTATGTTCAGCGCCTCAGCCATCGACAAGATCAAGGCGGCGGGTGGAGCGGCGGAGGTAATATAAGTTGGCGTCCCTCACCTCGACCATAGGAAAGATACCGGAGCTTAACCGTCGTATAATCATTACGCTTATTGCCCTGGCCGTATTCAGGATAGGCGTATTCATACCCACCCCAGGCATAGACGCCGAGGCGCTCTCCGCGTTTTTCAAGGGGGCAAGCGGCACGCTTCTCGACTTCGCCACCATGTTTACCGGCGGAGCGCTTGAGAGGTTCTCCGTCTTCTCTCTCGGCATCATGCCGTATATCAGCGCGTCCATTATCCTGCAGCTTCTTACCGCCGTTGTGCCGCACCTCGAAAAACTCTCCAAAGAAGGCGAGTCGGGCAGGCGCACGATAACCCAGTATACCCGCTACCTGACGATAGCTTTAAGCATCGTTCAGGGCATGATGATAGCCGTGGGCCTTGAGTCGATGGCAGGGCCGGGCGGGGCGAATATCGTCATTCACCCCGGTTGGGGTTTCAGGCTCTTTACGGTCGTGACCCTTACCGCCGGCACAACCTTTCTCATGTGGCTCGGCGAGCAGATTACTGAAAGGGGCATCGGCAACGGGATTTCCCTCATCATCTTCGTCGGCATCATAGCGAGGATGCCCGCGGCGTTTACGCATACGATACAGCTTGTCAGGACGGGCGAGATGAGCTTTGTGGTCGTCTTGCTTATGATAATCATGATGGTGCTGGTCATCGGCTTCATCGTCTTTATGGAGATGGCCCAGCGCAGGATTCCCATACAGTATCCAAAGCGCGTCGTGGGCCGTAAGGTGCTCGGCGGCGGCACACAGCACCTGCCGTTGAAGCTCAACAGCGCGGGCGTCATACCGCCCATCTTCGCCTCGTCGATAATAGTCTTTCCGGCTACGATTGCGAACTTTATCAAGATACCGGTCATGCAGACCATCTCCGCCAGCCTTAACCCGGGCGGGGTGCTGTATAACGTGCTTTATATCGCATTGATAATATTCTTCACCTTCTTCTATACGGCAGTCCAGTTCAACCCGAAGGAAGTGGCGGAGAACCTGAAGAAGTACGGCGGCTTTGTACCGGGCATCCGTCCCGGCGCGCATACCGCCGATTATATAGACATGGTGCTGACAAGGATAACGCTCTGGGGAGCGCTCTATCTGGCCCTTGTCTGCGTGCTGCCATCGGTGCTCGTGGCCGAGTTCAACGCCCCGTTTTACTTCGGCGGCACCGCGCTCCTCATCGTGGTCGGCGTAGCCATGGACACCGCGCAGCAGATAGAGTCTCACATGCTCGCGCGCAGTTACGACGGTCTGCTTAAAAAGGGCAAGGTGCGCGGCAGGAGCTGATAGAGGTCCACGCGCGTCAGACGCGGTCTTTCGGGTTTTATATGCTGCCCGCCTTAATCGCGGCCGCACCCGCGCGGGAGCGTGGATTGAGACATTATCGACGAGGTTTATGAATATCATTCTTCTCGGCCCCCCCGGGGCCGGTAAAGGGACCCAAGGCAAGCTTATTGCCCAGCAATATTCCATACCGCAGATTTCAACGGGCGATATCCTGCGCGCAAACGTCAAGAACAAGACCGCGCTCGGGCTCAAGGCCAGGGAGTTCATGGACAAAGGCGTGCTCGTGACCGACGATATAGTCGTAGGCATGGTCGAAGACCGCATAGCTATGAAGGATTGTCAGGCCGGTTTCATACTCGACGGTTTTCCGAGGAATATCAATCAGGCCGGTGTGCTCGGCAGGATGCTCGAAGGCGCGGGAAAGAAGGTCGACTACGTCATCGGCATAGAGGTGGACAAGAAGGCCCTTGTCAAGCGTCTTTCCGGCAGGCGCGTATGCAGGAAGTGCGGCGAGAGCTACCATATAGTCTTCAGCCAGCCGCTCAACCAGGGCATCTGCGACAAATGCGGCGGCGAGCTGTACCAGAGGGAAGACGACTTGGAAGAGACCATTGCGGCGCGCCTGGACGTCTATGAGCAGGAGACGCTGCCGCTCGTGGCATATTACACAGAGCGCGGATTGTATCGCGCCATCAACGGCGCTGGGGCGGTAGACATGATAACCGGCGCAATCGTGGAAGCCATTGAGAAGGGAAAACATAATACTTAAGACTCCTGAGGAGATAGGTATTATGCGGCGCAGCGGCGGCATAGTCGCTTCCGTGTTACAGTCGCTTCGTGAGACGGTCAGACCCGGGATAACCACGCTCGAACTTGAGCGGTGCGCCGAGGCCGAGATTAAAAGACGCAAGGCCGTTCCGGCGTTCAAAGGGTATAAGGGCTACCCGTTCTGTCTGTGCACCTCCGTAAAGGAGCAGGTCGTTCACGGCATGCCGTCAAAGAGGGTCTTGAACGACGGCGATATCGTAAGCATTGACGTAGGGGTGCTATACGACGGTTTCTTCGGGGATGCCGCCATAACCGTGCCCGTAGGCTCCGTTAAAGATGAGGCCGCCGCCTCAGGTGCCTAACTTCGGTCCGCCCGGCGTAGGTGAGAAACTAAAGCCCGGGATGGTTCTGGCCATCGAGCCTATGATAAACGCTGGCGGCTATAAGGTAAAAGTCCTTGGCGACGGTTGGACGGCGGTTACGGAGGACGGCGCTCTTTCGGCCCATTTCGAGCACACCGTGGCCGTTACAAAGGAAGGCCCGTTGGTGTTGACGCGGCTGAGCTGAACGCCCGCAGGCGCTCATGGCGCTCGGACGGATGCTTGCGCCGATTCTGTTGTTTCAGCCGGTTCGTGACGCCGCCTTCCTATTTTTAGTTTTTTTCATATTTTTGTCTTTTTCGCGTGTAGGGGCTTGACAAGTATGTTATAATACACAATTCGACGGCATGGAGAGACTCCTGTCTCGATATTCCTATAGGCAAGGCTTTGTGACCGGGCCTGCATCCGGTAATGGCTGGCGGTCTGACAAGCGGAAACATCCGTATAATGTATCAACAAACGCAATAGACAAGGCTAAACGCGGATATGGTCAAAGAGGAATCCATACAGGTGGAAGGCACGGTGGTGGAGACGCTGCCCAATGCCATGTTTCGCGTAGAGCTTGAAAATAAGCATGTAGTGCTTGCCCATGTATCAGGCAAGATGAGGATGCACTTTATAAAGATACTCCCGGGTGATAAGGTTACCATAGAACTTTCACCTTATGACCTGACAAGGGGCCGGATAACCTACAGGTCGAAGTAGCGCGCAATCCGTCCGTGCATATTGCAGGGCGCTTGTTATTCGGTTATTGCAGGCGGCAGCGTTATGTAAGATGTATGTGGCGCGAGACAGCCTTAAATAGTTTGACCGACGCTATGTTGTAAAGCGCGCCGGGGCGTATAGTAAAATTTGGAGACGAGGATACGATGAAGGTAAGAAGCTCGGTAAAAAAGATATGTGTAAAGTGCAAGATAATCAAGCGTAACGGGGTTGTGCGCGTAGTGTGCGCAAATCCGAAGCATAAGCAGAGACAGGGCTAAGACGTCTGTGAGGCCGGTTGAGCCGGTCTCGGGACGCACGTGACCCGGAAACCATCGTAAGCTCATCAAAGGAGGGGCAAGTTGGCCAGAATTGCCGGTGTAGACCTCAATAAAAACAAGCGTATCAGCGTGGCGCTTACCAAGATATACGGTCTTGGCGACGCCTCTGTCGCAAGCATCCTCGCGAAGGCCGAAGTTGACCCGGCCACCAGGACGCAGGACCTTACCGAGGCGCAGGTTGGCGCCATAAGGAAGGTCATCGACACCACGTACAAGGTCGAAGGCGACCTGCGTAAGGAAGTCTCCATGCACGTCAAGATGCTCGTTGACATGGGTTGCTACAGGGGGATACGCCACAGGAAGAACCTTCCGGTCCGCGGCCAGCGCACGCATACAAACGCGCGCACGCGCAAGGGGCCGAGAAAGGGCGTCGTATCCATAAGAAAGACCGAGTAGTCAGGGCCGGGTGGGCATGGCGGCGGGTTAGTTCTCGCGCCGTAACGGTCTGCATAGCAAGGCATCTTTTTAATGCGCGGCCTGTAAGGGACGCATGACTGATTCAGACGGCATGACGGGCGCCGGACTTGTTAATCGCATTGCGGTTCTGGTCTGACTCGTTGAGGGTTTATATAGGGCTGCTTGATGAAGAACGGACTCCGGCTTTAAGCGTGACAGCCGTAGGCAGGAATAACGCCGCTCCCCGCGCGGGAGCGTGGATAGAAACTAAAAAAAGAGGCGAATGATGGCGAAGCAGAAGAAGGATAAAAGGTCGGTATCGAAGGCTATTGCCCATATAAAATCCACCTTCAACAACACCATGATAACCATAGCGGACCCGGCCGGGAACGTAATCTCGTGGGCGAGCTCCGGCGGACAGGGGTTCAGGGGGTCGAGGAAGGGCACGCCGTTCGCCGCGCAGGTGGCGGCTGAGAAGGCCGCAAAGAGCGCGATGGACAGCGGCGTAAAGAGCGTTGACGTGTATATCAACGGCCCCGGCTCAGGCAGGGAAGCGGCGCTCAGGGCGCTTCAGACCGCCGGTTTCGGCATAAGCCTTATCAGAGACGTAACGCCGCTTCCGCACAACGGTTGCAGGCCGCCCAAGAGGCGCAGGGTTTAACAGGGCATGCGCGGCGCGTGAATGCGCCGGGGTTATCCGCAAATGCGGGGTTTCCGGCGGCGCCGCAAGGCGCCAAAGACACAACGTTAGCGCACAAGGCCCATGACATAAGACGGGCGGGTTATTTTTACAAGGGTTGGTTTTAATACCGTTTGCCTGGCGCTCCGCGATTGAAGGCGGTTGTGGCCGGGTGGACACGTGAACAAAAGGCGCCAAAGACACAACGTTAGCGCACAAGGGAGGATAAGGATTTGGCCAGGTACATCGAATCAGTCTGCAAGTTATGCAGGCGAGAGGGCATGAAGCTCTTTTTCAAGTCCGAGAGGTGCTATACGGATAAATGCGCGTTCGAAAGGCGCAGCTACGCTCCGGGTCAGCACGGTCAGGGGCGCACCAAGGCCTCCGAGTACGCGCTCCAGCTTCGCGAGAAGCAGAAGATAAAGCGCATATACGGCCTGATGGAATCCCAGTTCAGGCTTACCTTCAAGGCCGCAGAGCGCGCAAAGGGCATCACGGGCGAAAACCTCGTGACCTTTCTCGAGAGAAGGCTTGATAACGTCGTCTACAGGACTGGCATTGCCGGGTGCAGGAGCGAGGCAAGGCTCATGGTCACCCACGGCTTCATCAGGGTGAACGGCAAGAAGGTCGATATCCCGTCCTACAGGATTAAGGCATCCGACGTAATCGAGGTCGCGCAGAAGGGCCTTAAGGACCAGCGGATTATAGAGAACCTCAAGGCTGTTGACCGCAGAGGCGTGCCGGAGTGGATAAGCCTTGACAAGACTACAATGAAGGGCGTGGCCGCAAGACTGCCGCGCAGGGAAGACGTAACGGTGCCGATGACCGAGCAGTACGTGGTTGAGCTCTATTCCAAGTAACGGTTCCGGTGCGCGTGCCGCTTAACCCGGCTCGCGCAGCGGGTTTTTTTTGAGGATAACAACGGCAACTCACCTATCTCTCAAATAAATTGACGGGGGAACAATGCAGAAAAACTGGCGGGACCTTATCAAACCCAAAAAGCTTGAGGTTGAAAAGGAAACACTGACTCCCACCTACGGAAAGTTTACGGCGGAGCCGCTTGAAAGGGGATTCGGCATCTCGATTGGCAATTCGTTGCGCAGGATATTGCTCTCTTCGCTCCAGGGCGCGGCGATAACCTCCGTCAGGATAGACGGCGTGCTGCACGAATTTTCATCGATACCCGGGGTCAAGGAAGACGTATCGGATATTATTCTGAATCTCAAACAGGTCAAGCTCAAGATACACGGGGACGGCCCCAAGACCCTGAGGATAAAGGGCGCGCCTTCGAGCGGACACGTCAGGGCGGGCGACATCATCGGAGATTCCTCCGTAGAGGTCTTGAACCCTGAACTGCACATAGCGACCGTGGCCAGGGACGCGAAGTTCGACTGCGAGCTGATAGCCAACGTGGGCAAGGGGTACGTCTCCTCCGAGCGCAACAAGCTCCCGGAATCCCCCATCGGCACGATAGCGATAGACTCGATATTCCAGCCGGTCACGAGATGCAACTTCAACGTCACCCACGCCAGGGTCGGGCAGAGGACGGATTACGACAAGCTCCTGCTCGAGGTCTGGACGAGCGGCGCCATAGACCCGCAGACCGCGGTTGCGATAGCGGCCAAGATATTCAAAGACCAGCTCTCGGTCTTCATAACCTTTGAAGAGGACGACGAGACCGGAGGAGGGCATACCTCGGATGAGAAGACGCCTCTGAACGACAACCTCTTCAAGACGGTTGACGAGCTTGAGCTCTCGGTGCGCAGCGCGAACTGTCTCAAGAACGCCGATATCAAGTTTATCGGAGAGATGGTGCAGAAGACCGAGCAGGACATGCTCCGCACGAAGAACTTCGGCAGGAAGTCCCTTAACGAGATAAAGGAGCTTCTCCACAGCATGGGGCTCGACTTCGGCATGAAGATAGACGGGTTCCCCACGAGAAAGGAACTCGACTCCAGACACACCGAGAAGCACGAGGAGACGGCATAGCCCTGTTTTTCCGGGGCCTCGGTCTTGGATATGACGGATTTTACACGGGACGGCTGCGGCGCTCTGATTGGAGCGAGCGGTGTGGATATTCCTGAACAAGAAAACGAAACTGCAGCGCTAATAGCTTGTAGAAGAACTTAAAACTTTTTCAGCAGCCTGCTAAAGAGAGGGCAGTCGATGAGACACAATAGAGACGAGAAGAGATTTGACATGAACCCGGGGCATCTGAAGGCCGTGATGTCCAATATGACGTGCGACCTTGTCACCGCCGGCCGGATAAGGACCACGACTCCGAGGGCCAAGATGCTCCGCCGCTATGCCGAGCGCATGATAACGCTTGGAAAGGACGGCACCCTCGCTGCCCGCAGGCGCGCCATGGCGTTTCTGAGGGACAAGACCGCGGTGACCAGACTTTTCGACAGCGTGGCCCCGCAGTTCAAGGAGCGTAACGGCGGATACACGCGGATATTGAAACTTGGCGTAAGGCCCGGCGATAACGCCCACATGTCCATAATAGAGCTGGTCGGGAGCCAGACAGAGGCCGTGGCGCAGTCCGCAAAGCCTAAGAAGGCCGTAAGGAAGACGGCTGCGAAGCCGAAGGCCGCTGCAAAGCCAAAGGCCCCGGCGAAGAAGACGGAGAGGGCGCCGAAGACGGCGGCTGCGAAGCCGGCCGCAAAGAAGCCCGCGCAGAAGAAGGCGGCGGCAAAGACCACCAGAAAGGCAAAGGGCGAATAGGTCTTCTCTGTCCTGTCTGGCGGTGGGCTGATATCGCGCCTCGATATTGATATTGATAAGATTCATAACGCGCGCATGATAACGGCAACCGGTTAGTTCACCGGTTGCCGTTATTTTTGTATATGGCCGCGTCGTCCCAGCCGGTCTCAATCCTGTTTTTTCTTAATAGTCTTGACATTTCCCTTCTTTCGGATAATATCATACGGTAATCGTTGAAACCATGTCGCTTACGGCCTGCACGCTTATGTTTGCCGGGCGCTGGCACGGTTGCGGCGTCCCGGCATGTCAAGGGGCATTGGTTTATAAGCGGCATAAGAGGCGTAACATTAAGGCCTTATCAAAGTCTAACAAAGCAAACGGAGGTGGAGATGTCAAAATCAATGACTAAATCGCAGATAGAAGATACGATAGCAAAGGCAACGGGCCTGCCCAAGAAGTCGGTGCACGAGGTGCTGGCGAGCATGGCGGACCTTGCCTACAAAGAGGCGGGGAACTCGTTTACCATCCCGGGCGTCGGCAAGCTCGTGCTTGTAAACCGTCAGGCCCGCACAGGCAGAAATCCTCGCACCGGCGAGTCGATACAGATACCGGCAAAGAGGGTGGTCAAATTCCGCATTGCAAAGGCCTGTAAGGACGCAGTCCTCGGCGCGGGTTAGTCTCAGGGCCTGGCAAGGCATGGCCTTGCCAGGCCTTTATTATATCCCAGCATCTTTTCAAGCGACGGGTCTTCCGGTTCGCGCCCCTGGCTATTGAGATATCTCCGCCCGCCAGTTATCTAAAGACTAAAATCATCCTATGTTCCCCAATACGCATGCGGTCGCGCCACGCTATCCCATTCGATTATACGGCGTTGTGCCTGATGCAGCGCGAGAAAAGACGCCGTTATCCATGGCGCAAGGACGTCTGTGCGGCCTGCTTGAGCGCGCCTCAGGCAGCGCTTGATTTGACAGTCTTTTTAAAGGGTGCTATGTTTGGAGAAAGGTATGAAGGCCGTTGGTCCCGGACAATGCTCCCTTGATTATATAGCTTACGTGGATGGCTACCCCGTGATGAGGACGCAAAGAAAGAGGCGTCCGGTATGGCGATTCAGGGCGGCGGGCCGGTGGCCACGGCCCTCGCGGTGCCCTTACGCCGCAACGCGCCGCGTCTCAAAGGCCGCTCCGTCCGGCTGGGATTGATGTCTATGTCCGTATTAAGGGGCGGCATCAGGCGGAAAGGTCGCGCAACGGGTCTTAGTATGGCGGATTAGCTTCGGAAAACCGAACCATAAGGCTTGAATTCATGGTTTGTATATGTTAAAAGAAGAGATATCATAAAAAGCCGTTAATGTAAAATTGTCAGAGGCCCTTCCGCGCAGGCACGGCTTAAGTTGGCAAGATCCCCTGCGAGGCATCCTTCGCGTTTATTCTTATATTGACGATATATAACCGGCAGCGGATAACTGTGAGGGTCATAAGTGATAATCCAATGCGATAAGTGTTCGACCAAATTCAAGCTCGACGAGTCCAAGATCACCGGTAAGGGCATCAGGGTCCGCTGCACCAAGTGTCAGAACGTCTTTGCCGTTACGCCTCCCGAGGCGCCTGTTGCTCCTCCACCGGCTGACGAGGATATCGGCTTCAACGCGCAGGGGCAAGAGGGCGCCTCAGGCGGCGAGGGTTTTGATGCCGGCGCGGGTTTTGACGCACGCGCCGGTGCGGGAGAGGGTTTTGACGCGGGCGCCGGCGGCGAGGGCGCGACAGGCGGTGATAAGGATTTTACCGGTTTTGATGTCTCGGCCCCAACCGGGCAGGATGCGGCGTCTCAGCCGCCATTTGGCGAGCAGGATTTTGACTTTGGCGCGCCGCCTGAAGGCGGGGTGGGCGCGTCCGGGGGCGAGCAGCTTGCGGCAGGCGGGACTAATGAATGGTCTTTTGACGGCGCCGGCGGCGGTACTCCGGGATTTGACGCGGGCGGCGGGACTGAATCCGGCGCAGGGGATGCCTTTGGAGGCGGGGCCGGTTTTGACGTCAATGAGAATGAGGGTGAGAGTGAACCTCCGGCATACGGCGGAGATGACGCGAACGCTCCGTTGCCGCAGGAAGAGCCGTTTATGCAGCCGCCGCCTCAGGCCAAGCCCCCTGCCCCTGCGGGCGACGACTGGCAGTTAGGCAGCGCCGGTGAAGAGGGTGACGTTGGAGAGACCGGCCCTGACGGGAGCGCCGGTGATGAAGGCCTGACCCCCGGCGGCGCCGCTGGCGAGGCTGCTTCGTCTTCGGAGTCAGGGGCGTTGCGCGCCGGTATGTCGGACAAGGACTTCGCCGCCGGGTTGTCCAAATCCATGGAAGACGAGAGCAAGTCGGCCGTTGCCGAGAAGAAGGCGGCAAAGAAGAAGGCGGGCGCGGGCGCGTCTTCAAAGGGCGCCGGACTCATCCCGCTGGTCATATTGATAGTCATTATTATCGGCGCGCTGGCATGGTACTTCGGCATCCGCGGCAACGTAGAGCAGGCGGCCATGGTTAAGACGATTGATATCACGTCCATAGACGGGCGTTACGACCAGACGCCCAACCTTGGCAGCTTCTTTGTCATCGAGGCGAAGATAAAGAACATTACAGCCGTACCCCAGTCCGTAAAGGCCGTTACCGGCATCGTATACGACGCCAAGGGCGAACGGCTTGCCTCGATGCCGGGCAGGGTCATCTCCAGCGGTGATATAAAGAATCTGACCAAGGAAGACCTGGCAAAGACCGGGAATACCGGCGCTGTCGGGACGATACCGCCCAAGGGCACGCTGCCCGTTGTGGTGATATTTACAAAGACCCCGGAAGGGATGGCCGAGTACAGTGTCGAGATAACGCCCTGAAGGATGTGAGGTAAGGGGGCGGGCGCGCCGAGCGCAGTTTTGCCGGCCTTTACAGCCCCTTGTATTCATTGCCGTTGCATGCTTTTAAGACCGGCAACCGCCCAGCACCACTTTCCGTTTCCATGCTTCGTTTTTGCGCGGGCTTTCGCGCCGGAAAGTGGTGCTGGGCGGTTTTTTATTTTACCCGGCTCCCTTGCCAGCGGGTCTTTTCAATCCTGTCTATGGAAGAGATAGAGGCAATCCTGCTGAAGGTTTTAAGCGATCTGGCGGCGCTGCCCGAAGACGAGATGGGTATCGCGCTTATCGGCAAGCGTCTGTCCGTTCTCAGCCATGAGGACGCGGCCCACTTCTTTGAACTCCTCTATAGGCGCGACCCGCAGGAACTCGTCACAAAGCGGGCAAGGCACATGCTCATCAACCCCGAAGGGCTGAAGCGCGTCCTCGGCGTTGACGCGTGCAGGCATATATATCTCGCCTCGCTCAAGTTCGGCTATACGAGGATAAGCAGGCTCTTCACCGACCTGCCGCCGTACAGGAAGGGGCTGGCGGGTTATGATAAGGAAGAAGATGTGAGGATGGAGCATATCTCGCTCGGCCAGCGCAGGGCCATGTCCAAGCGCAACATCAAGGATACCATCGACAGGCTCCTTTCCGACCCCGACCCCGTGGTCATAGGCAACATCCTCAACAACCCGCGCGTTACCGAGCGCGAGGTCTTAAAAATAGCCTCTAAACGGCCTAACTCTCCGGGCATACTAAAACTCCTTTCAAGCCACAGGGTATGGTCGAAGCGTTATTCCGTCATAAAGGCGATTGCGCAGAACCCTTATACACCGCCCAGGATTTCCGTCGCGCTCCTTGAGTTGATGATGAGTCAGGATCTGAGGCGGCTGGCCGACGACGCGACCGTGCACCCGCAGGTAAGCCTCTCGGCAAAGGACCTGTTAAACGAGAGGGATAAGGGGAGCGTGTAGGCGATTATAACGCGGGCGCATGGAGCGCTGTGAAATTGGCGTGCGGCTCCGCGATATTTAATCGGCGGGGGCACGGCGGTGATACCTGCTTCTTGAGATGAGCTCCAGGCACATGCTGGAGCGGGTCAGGGTTTGCGGTGGCAGGGGAGTCAAACAGGGACGTTGAAGAGATTATTTGACGCTGACAAGGGGGGAATGGCCGTACCTCTCGCTCCCAAGCTCTGGCTTGGGAGCGGATTTGCATGGGAAGCTGAGCTTCCTGATAATTGCGTTACCAAGCAGAGCTTGGTAACGAGAACGAAAAATATATCCGTCCGGTCGTCAGTCTCAGGCGTCTTTCTTGGCCGCGTTGCCGTCAATCTTGTGCGCCTCGGATTTTGCCGGAGAGTCAAGCTCGTCGCTCGTGGCCTTTTTGAAGTTCTTGATGGCCTTGCCCAGGCCGCTGCCCAATTCCGGCAGTTTCCCGACGCCGAAGATGATGACGACGATGACGAGTATGATAAGGAGTTCTGATGTGCCCATTCCAAACATGGTAATTCTCCGTGATTGGGTGTAGAATAATTCTTGTTTTACATCTAACAGGTTGGTGAAAAATATGCTGTACATCCAGGCTGTTCAAAAAGCTCCCGACCCATCCTTCGGATGGGTGCCCCGAAGGCATCGAGGAGCGAGGAATGAGGCTGGGCTCCCGTTGCCGCCAGCCAAAGGCTGGCATTGCAACGGGAAGATTGTCCATACGCCGCAATGACGAGCCGGGGCACCCACGCCAAGCGGCGTGGGTCGGATAACGCAGTAGATGGAGCTTTTTCAACAGCCTGCTAAAATAATTCTGGCAGAATTACCCCTTAATGTCAATAAAAACTTTACCGTCCGCCAATGGCGGACCGGTCATAACGGCCCTGATACTCTCCATAATTGTGCATGGCGTCCTTGCCGTACTGCTCGTAACCCTGCGGCCGGTAAATGATTCGGTCATGACCGCGCTCTTTGGCGAGCCGTCCGAACCCCTTGTCATAGATGTAATTGAGCTGCCGCCCGGCCCGGCCTCCTCGAGGCCGCCCGAGCATCCTTCGTTCTACTCGGACAGGAACCGGAGCGTGGATAAGGAGACCTGGCCTTCAGCGCGGGGTGTGAAGGGTGGCGTCGACGTCGTTGCAACGGGCCGCGCCCCTTCAGCCGGTCCCGCGCAAACCCCGCCCCAACCGGCCCAGGCATCGAAAGGCGGGCAATCCCCGGCCGGTCAGCCGGTGAAAAATACGCAGTCGTCAGGCGGCGACGCTAACGGCGCGGTGACGGTTGCCCCGTCGCCGGGCGCGGACGGTTCCGGGTCGCAGACCGCTGCCGCGCCTGTATCAGGTGGCGGTGACGCAAAGCCTGCCCCATTATCGCCTGCTTCTTCTCCAAGGCCCGGCCTCTTTCCGACCGGGGAGCGTCTGAGCGAGCTTGCCCGAAGGTATGAGGCTGAGGCCCCGAAGGGCGAGACCGGCAAGGTGCTCAACCTTAATACCTCGGAGCTTCGTTATCAGAGATATCTCATTAACATGAAGAACAGGATAGAGTATCTCTGGGAGTACCCGCTCGTGGCCTCGCGTAACGGTTGGCAGGGCAAGCTTAATATAGAATTCACGATACGCAGGGACGGGACGGTGAGCGACGTCAAGCTCGTCAAGTCCTCGAACTATCCGGTGCTTGACGACGGGGCCATAACCGTCTTGAGGCTTGCCGCGCCGTTTGCGCCCTTTCCCGATGACTTTGCCGTGGACGAGATAACGATAAAGGGCGAGTTTGTGTATATCATCACGCCCGCCCCGCCCCGCTGACGCCGTTGGCGCGCGCTGCGGCTTGCCCGCGGCGGTCTTGTCCTGTATACTTGTGCAATAGGGCCGCGGCGGCCCTGGCGATTGTAAAGAGCGGTGACGCCGTTAACCGCGCCGCGAAAGCCTTGGTCAGTGTCATTTGTTTTGGGTCTTGAATGAAGAAGAGCCTTCCGTTATTCTTATACATCTGCGTCCTGGCAGGCCTCGGCTCTCTTGCGGCGTGCTCCGCCGGACAGGACCAGGACGTTGCCGTTGCAACGGTAAACGACGCGCCGATACTCCTTAAAGACCTGCGCGAAGAACTCCTGAAGTCGTCCGAGAGGAAGTCCGATGGCGAGTTCACGCGCTCCGAACTTGAGGCGCGCCTGGGCATCATGATAGACAGAAAGCTCATGGTGCAGGAGGCGGTAAACCTGGGGCTTGCCAACGACGAGCGGTTCCTCAAGACCATAAAGTCCTTCTGGGAACAGACGCTCATAAGGGAGCTTGTCGCGGTAAAGACAAAGCAGTGGAGCGAGACGCTCGCGGTCTCTGACGGTGAGATAAGCGCCCTCTACGCCCGGATGCGGTATAAGGTCTACGTCAAGGAGGCGCACACCCCGGACCCGCGCGTCGCGGAGGCGATATTGGGCAGGATGCGCGCCAATGGCCGGGTGGAGGGGATGACCAGGCGCGGTCCGCTCTTTGCCGAGCGCGTCGGCATGTACGACCCTCTCTATAACGTCTTTGACATGAAGACCGGGCAGGCGGCCATCTGGCCGGAGCCCGGCGGGTACCTGATAGTCATGGTGACGGGAAAGACGCGGTTGGCGCTGCCGCCGTTTAAGTCCGTGCGCGCCGAGACGAAGAGGTATATATTCGAAAAGAAGAAGGAGCATGCGATAGATGAGTGGCTTGACGGGCTCAAGACGGCATCGCGCGTGAAGGTAAACGCCCCGGAGCTCGGTAAGATAAAGAGGGTGGAGTGATGAAGAATAAACGCAGGACCGTCTATATCAAAAAGAGGTTCCAGGCGACCTTCGCGATAAAGTTCCTTGCCATCATAGTGGCCGAGGCCCTGCTGGCCGCCGGGATACTGGTCTATATCTCGATGGGCACTATGGTTGCGGGATACCGCGGCAGCGAGATAGTCATAGCCCCCACGCGGGATTATTTCTTCCCAACGGCGCTCCTGGCCAACCTCGTTATCATAGCGATAACGGCGGCGGCCGGGTTTGTCGTCCTGTTGTTCGTCTCTCACAGGATTGCCGGGCCGCTTTACAGGTTCGAAAAGAGCCTCGACGAACTGGCGGAAGGAGACCTCACTCACAGGTCCCGGCTGCGTAACGCGGATGAGCTCAAGCCGTTTGCCGAGCGGCTCAACGCCTTCAGCGAGAAGATGGAGTCGTCGGTCGGCCGCATAAAGCGCGAGTCAGCCTCCCTCGGGCAGACCCTTGCGCAAATGCGCTCCGTCGTGGAGGAGGATAAGGCCATGACGGCGAAGTTGGATATACTGGTCAGCGACGCCATAGACAGGCTCGGCGCCCTTGACAGGGCCGCGGGTTTTTTCAAGACGTCCAGAGATTAACCTCGCAGGTTTGCCGGACTTTTTCCCGCGCTTGACCGACGCTTAATCCCCGATATCCCAGCCCAAGCCTTATGGAGAGAGCGGCCTTCCCGCGCCGGGGATACCGTGCATAGAGCGCGTAAGATAATCGCAGGGGCTATTGTTGCCGGCGCCCTTTTTCTGACGGGCGCGGCGCTCGCCTCTGATGCGCCGCAAAAGACCCTTGAGACGAGGTACGCGGACCTGTATTATCGCGACGACGAGACCCTGCGTTCTTTCGGCAGACAGATAGGCGCCATATCTTTTTTCAGCAGGGACGGGGCCAGGACCGCCGAGCTCGTCGCGGCGCAGTTGGAAGATATCGTATCCCGCGTAAGGAGGCGGCTCGATATGTATCCCGAGGGGCCGCGCTTCAATATACGGGTATATCCGACCTATCTTGAGATTCAGGCCGTCTATATGACATACGATATGAACGCGCGAGCGCCGATAGCCTTCTATGCGCACGCGGCCAGGAGCATCTACGTCTCGGTCGCGGACGTCACAGACGGCGTGCTTGCCCACGAGATAGCGCATGCCGTGATATCCATTTATTTTGTTACCCCGCCGCCCGCGCGGATGCAGGAGATACTCGCTCAATACGTAGACCGCCATCTGTGGGACGAGTGAGGGCGGCGCTCCGGGGCGCGTTGGCGGCTTGAGCCTGTGCCGTCCGTCCTGCTTGTGTTGACGCCGGTTTGCTCTGGCGATTGTTTTTTTCCGAGTTCAAAGGCCCGCTTGTTTATTAAAGATATCGGAGTCCGCTATCTTAGCGATAATACTCTTTTTTCTTGACAGGAATTTTTACAGGGCATATTATGAACCTATATCAGGATGTCAATCTTTCCGTAGATTAGACGTCGTGGATGTCATTGCCTGCTGCAATCGTTCTCAGCTAATCTCAGCCATGGAGTTGCATCTATGAGGAGCATCGGAATCACTTCAGTGGCTCGCGTTACCCTTTTTAAAACCCTTGAATGCAAGTTAACGGCCGGTCTGTTCGCGCCCCTGTTCGTGGCGTTTATCTGTGCCTTTTAATACCGTGGTGCAGGCCGCGTTAGCCGCAGGCGCGAAGGGGTCGGATGCAGTCAAGGGCGCGCAGACCTCAGGCCTTACGGCTGACGAGGTGGCGAGCGCGTTGAGCGCTCAGGTCTTCGGTTTCAGCGATGCGCCTGCAGCAGGGCTGCTAAGCGTACGGCGCCTGCATACAGCGCCCCGGGCGGCGCCGCAGTCAACGGTTGCAAGTCCGGTGATATGAATAAGTGCAGGCCGGCTATCGCATCTTCAAGAACGGCTCAGGCCTTATTTGGGCGCGTATACACCGGATTTTTTTTGACGCTTCCTTGAGAAATACCTCGGATGCCGGTTTTGTCGGATGAATGCAGTGGAAAGGCCTTGACAGGATAGGGAGACTGTAATACTCTAATGCATGTTATTTCCCTCGATTAATCAATAAACTAATTAGTTTGCAGGGCTTTTTAATGCAGCCAATCTTCTTGCGTCAATCGCTTTGACGGAAGATCTGTTTTTTTATATAAAAGAGCAGGACAACACCCCCTCTTTTTTTAAAGAGGGGGCAGGGGGAGTTAACTAAAGGGCGCTGGATGAGAGAATGCGAGAGGGATTTGTGAAAGGCCTATCAGATAACCCCCTCAGCCCCCTTTTCCAAAGGGGGGATTATAACGATGAATCTTAGCGGGAGGCGCAAGAGAGCAATGAACATCATCAAGAAGGCGGCTATCGGAGCAATAGCATCTATTTTACTGCCGGTCGCGGCAATGGCGGAAGGCAACCTTCACGCCGGTCCGCTTGAATTCCATCCTTTCCTCCAGCTGAGGGAGGCGTACAGCAACAATATATATACGACGCCGAACCTGAAGAAGCCGGACTGGTATACGAATACCGTGGCCGGGCTCAGGCTCGACCTGCCGTTCAGGGAGCACAGGGCCCAGGCCGGGTATAGCGCCGAATTCAGAAGATATGCGAAGTACGACTCTGAGAATACGACTGACCACCATGCAAACGGCCTACTTGATTTCAAGTTTGGCAGGCGTCTTGGTCTTACCCTTACCGACGTATATGCCAAGGGGCATGAGGGCCGCGGCGAGTCGTCCACCGGCTTCATAGAGCGGTATGAGACGAACGCGGCAGCGGCCTCGGCATCCTACGCGCTGGCGGACATATCAAAGGTTCAGCTTGATTATACGAGGATCAGTTGGGACTATAAGGAGAGCGGGTTCAGGAACAGGAACGAGGACCTTGTCTCCGCCTACATATATCTGAGATTCCTGCCGAAGACATCCGGCTTTATCGAGTATGACCATAAGTATATCGATTATAACGCCAATAACTCCAATTTGAACAGCATGGAGGACTCCGGTTCTCTTGGCTTGAAATGGGAGGCGACCGAGACCTCCACCGGCACGGTCAAGGCCGGTTTTGTACAGAAGAACTTCAGCAATACGGCCAACAAGGACTTTAAGACATGGACGGCCTCGGCTGATGTCAATCATGAGTTTACGGATTTTTCCGGCTTCAGCCTCGGCGCGTACAGGATGGTCAACGAGACGACGTTGACCGGCAACAGGTATATCGTCAGCACCGGCGGCAATCTTGAGTTGAGGCATAAATTTTTCACCAAGTTTACCGGCATCGTAACCGCCGCCATTGCCAACGACAGATTCTCGGATACCCAATCCGGCGTCGGGCCCGTAAGAAAGGACACCACCGTCTCAGGCGGGGCGGGCCTCAAGTATGCGATGCGGGACTGGCTTAACGCGGGGCTCGACTATACGCACAAGGATAAGAACTCGAATAATAACGCCAGCGACTATGAAGAAAATATCTATGGCGTCAACATCAATTTCGAGTTATAATCAAACAGTTGCATGGTCGAAGGATGTATCTATTCCGAGGCCTGAGGCGTCTTGTATGAAACGAAGCGTCCTGCCTTATCGCGTTTGAGTTTGCGCGGGATGACCGTTTTGGTCGTAATCTCGTCTCCATGAATGATGGTAGGGCGGTTGCCCGGCAAGTCGTATGAGCGTTCTCACGCTCATTAAGGAGGAAGACGTATGAAAAGACTGATTCTGGGCGTTGCCATGCTCGCGCTTACAGGCACCCTTTGCGCTCCGCAGGCATGGGCCAAGGAAGCGGTTAAGAACGGGGGGAATCAGGGCGCGGTCGCCTTGTCCATAGACCTCCAGATAGAGCGGATGGTTAAAGAGGGTGCGCCGGCAAAGGTTATCCTCTGGAAGTATGTGGACGCAGGTCTGGACGTCTCAGACGTCGTAAGGATGCTGCATAAGGCCGGGGCTAATGACGGCGCCGTTGTCAAGGCCGCCATAACCGAAGGTTTCTCCGCAAAGCAGGTGGTCAAGGCGGCGATCTCATCCGGAGCTGACCTCAAGACGGTCGTGGCCGCTGCCCATAATGCCGGAGCAAAGGATAAAGATATAACGCAGGGCGCGAAGGATGCCGGCGTAAAGCCGGAGTTGGCCGCAAGTACCCTGGCTGAAGTCAAAGGCGAGGGCGCGCCGCAGACGTTTGCGTTTACGCCGACGGGGCCGGCGCCGGAAAGGCCAGGTATTCCTGCTCCTGGTGTTGGCGGCGCACCGCCGTCAACAAAAGTGTCAAGTCCGATAATATAGGATAGGGCGTTCAGCGGAACTGCTTTTTTAAATGTGGCGCGAAGAGGTCTGATTCGCCCGGATGCGATTAAGGGATTGTTGCTTTGTAAATAAAAGGCTGACAATGCCTTACGCCAACGGGGTAAGAGGCTCGTGAAGGTTGGCGCCCCTGACGGTAATTACGCAACATGGCAGTATGGAATCAGAGTTATTGAGCAATCTCCGGTTAATCTGGCCACAACCATCCGGTAACATGAGAAAATGGCTTTGCCTGGCCGTTCAAAAGGAAGACGCTGCTATTCCTTTGAAGCCTGCCTGGCCGCCATTTTTTTTATTTGCGGCAAGGTCTGTTTGCGCGGCGTTGATATCCTTAAGCGTATGTATTGCAATATCATCCGAGGCGAAGGCCGCGGCGGCGGTCGCGGGCAAGTTGTCGATAGTAAAGGGCGGCGTTACCATTGAGAGGCCCGGCACAGGCAAGGTAACGGACGTGAAGCCGGGCGCGGAATTGCTCGTCGGGGACGTCATTACCATAGGCGAAGGCGCCGATGCCCAACTCGTTTTGCCGGATTCGGCCTTTGTGAATCTTGCGCCCGGGGCCTCACTCAGGGTCAATCAATATTCCTTTGACCCCGGGTCTGAAAAAAGGATGGTCTTTGTCAGGCTCATGCGCGGGAAGGCGCGTTTCGTCGTCTACAACCGGATGAGCCATGATTCCGCCGTCATAGTGGAGACCGACAGCGCCAGGGTTACGGCGTCCGGGACGGTTGATTTTGTCATGAACGTCATGGCTGATGCTACGGAGACGCTGGCGCTGTCAGGGTTCGTCCGGGTAAATAATTCATCGGATTTCGTCGTAGGGACGGTAAGCCTCGGTGAAAATCTCATGACTATCGTAAAGGCGAAGACGCCGCCGTCCGGGCCCGTCGCTATGAACAGGCGGCAGAGAAAAGAATATATAAGACGGGTGCGGCAATCGCGCTGAGGGCGGATGAAGATAACTATAATGAAGAGACCTGTATACATATTAATGATCGTGATGGCGTTGCTGTCCCTTGCCGTGCTTGCGGGGCCTGTCCCGTCCGTCCATGCGGATGAATACAGGGTCGGGGAGGGCGACCTCCTCAGGATAACCGTATACGACCATGCCGACATGAACACCGACGCAAGGGTAAGCGGCGACGGCAGGATAACCTTTCCCCTCATCGGCGAGGTGGACGTCATGGGCCTCACTTCCGCCGACGTGGAGAAGAAGATAGCCGGGGCGCTCAACCCGGACTATATCATAAAGCCGCAGGTCTCGGTCTTCATAGTCGAGTATAAGAGCAAGAAGGTGACCGTCCTCGGCGAGTTCATAAAGCCGGGGCTTGTCGAGCTTCGCGGCAACTCCACGCTCCTTGAGGTCATATCAGGCGCGGGCGGGATAACCGCCAACGCCGGTGATATGCTCTACATACAGAGGAAGATATTCCGCGGCGGGAGCGCCAGGGGCGAAGATATCACCGTGACCGTGGAGCTCAAGAGGCTGCTTGAGGAAGGCGATATAGGAGCCAATGTCCCGGTCCAGGACGGCGACAGCATATATGTGCCGAGGGCGTCGTTCGTCTACGTCACCGGCGAGGTCAAGACGCCGGGCGCATATAAGATAACGAAAGGACTTACAGTTCTGAAGGCCATAACCATTGCGGGCGGTTTTACTCCAAAGGCGTGGCAGGGCAGGACGAAGATAGTCCGCAAGGGCGATAAGGGAGAGGAAACCATCTCGGCAAGCCTGGACGCCCTTGTCATGGAAGACGACGTCATCGTGGTGCCCGAGAGCTTTTTTTAACGACGGTTGTGAGTCCGGGGCGCTGACGCCTCCTTGCCGTCCGTCAAGCGGGTTTCGTCGAGACGGCTCGTAAAGAGTTGTTGTGGCCATCGTGTTCGGCCCCGTCAACTCCTGACGGCGGCCTGCCAACCTCTGGCGTGATAATAATCGGCCCGCAAGGCGGGCCTCACGCCGTCCTTAAACCTTAATATAAAAATATCCGCATGCGCTTGCGGCGCAAAATATTTGCCAAGGAGACGTCATGAAGCTCGATACGGATGAAATCCATCTGCTGGATTATTGGCGGGTGCTTCTCAAGAGAAGGCATATTGCGATAAGCGTCCTTGTGGCCGCGGTGGGGCTTACGGCCATATACTCCTTCCTTCTGACGCCCGTCTATCAGGGGACGGCGCGGATACTCATCGACCTTGAAAGGAACGGCACCATGAACTTTTCGGAGGACGGCGCCGCGGTCATACAGATGAGGGACACCTCCGATTACTTCAAGACGCAGACGGAAATACTCGCCTCGCGCTCTTTCGCCGACAGGGTCGTCAGAAAGGCTAAACTCGACAAGAATCCCTATTATCTGGAGAAGCTGGCCCGGCGCAACAACAGTATCGTCAACTCCGTTGCCGGCGCCGTAAAAGACGCGATAGGGAGCGTATTCCCTCCCAAGGTAACGCAGATAGAGGGTTTTGCCGACCTTCAGTCCGAGCAGGAACTCGACCCCGGCCTGACCGATATAGTCCTCGATGAGGTAAGCGTCGAGACCGGCAGGGACGGCAATATCATGACGCTGCAGTATCAATCGGAGAGTCCGGTTGTCGCCGCCGCCATGGCGAACGCGGCCGCCGAGGCCTATATCGAGCATAACCTTGAGATACGCGTCAGGCCTTATCGGAGCGCCGTTGAATGGCTTTCGGCCCGCCTGGTCGAGATAAGGGCCAAGGTCGAGAGCTCCGAGAAGGCCCTGCAACAGTACAAGGAAGGCAAGGGCATAGTTTCGTTCGAGTCGAAGGAGAACGTCATTACGCAGAAGCTCGGCGAGCTCGTCACGCAGATGGTCGTAGTGCAGGGCAAGCGCGCCGAGGCCGAGGTAAGGTACAATCAGATAAAGTCGGTAATCAACAGTCCCGAACTCCTTTACACCGTTCCGGATATCATGAACAACCTTGTGATACAGGGGTTGCGTAACGAGGAACTGGGTCTCAAAAAGAAGATATCCGAGATGAGCGAGACGTACGGGCAGAAGCACCCTCAGATGATCAAGGCCAAGAACGAGCTCGACAGCGTTCAGAAGAACATACGCGACGAGGCCCGGAAGATGCTTAACGCCGCCAAGATAGAGTATGAGATATCAAGAAACAGGGAGACATCCCTTGAAAAAGAGGTCGAGGACCAGAAGCGCGAGGTGCTCACCCTCAGCCAGAAGGCCATAGACTTCAATGTCCTGGCCGGAGAGTCCGAGTCGAACAAGCAGTTCTACGAGATTTTGCTCAAGAAGTTGCAGGAGGCGTCGCTATCGAGCGGCATAAATATCTCCGGCGCGCAGGTCATCGACCCGGCCGTGGTGCCGCAGTCCCCTGTCAGACCCAGGAAGGCCTTCAACCTGTTGCTCGCCCTTTTTGCGGGAGCCTTTGGCGGGGTTCTCGCGGCGATGTTCGTAGAGTATATGGACGATACGATTAAGGGGCCGGAAGACGTCGACAGGTTGTTTCAGACCCCGTGCCTCGGCGTGGTGCCTTCTTCAAATGAAGGAGAAGGGCCTCTATACGTCAAGGCTGACGCCAAGTCGTCCATAGTCGAGGCATACAGAGGCATACGCACGGGCATACTCCTGTCTTCCGTTGATAACGCCCTTAAGGTAATACTGGTGACGTCGACGACCCCGTCCGAGGGCAAGACGACCACGGCCGCGAACCTCGCTGTTTCAATGGCTTTGATGGGTGAGAAGGTGCTTCTCATAGACCTTGATATGAGACGGCACAACGTGCATGAAGTCTTCGGGCTTGATAACACGGTCGGCATAAGCGACATGATAATCAATCACGGCATCCTGCCCGGGGCTGAAAAAGACGCGCCCGGCATCCCGAATCTGAAGGTCATCACCGGCGGCACGGTCGCCCCGAATCCGGCGGAGATACTCGCCTCGGCGCATCTTGCGTCCATAGTCTCGGGCCTTCGCGGCCGTTATGACAGGATTATAATCGATTCTCCGCCTCTCGTGATATTCTCCGATTCGCTTATCCTCTCGCGCATCGTGGACGGCACGATACTCGTCGTATGGGCGGGGGTGACGGGCAAAGGGCTCGTAGACAAGTGTATACAGAGCCTTGTTAACGTCAATGCGAAGATGTTAGGCGTGGTCATCAACAAGTTTGCAGTCTCCGGCAAGCGCGGTTCCGGGTACAGTTCGTATAGCTACTATCATTACTACGATACCTACTACAACAGAAAGTCAGAGAAGAAGGCCTCGTTCTTCTCCGGCTGGTTCGGCAGGTAAGACGCCTTTATTGACAGATGATAGATATCCACTGCCATATCCTGCCGGGTATCGACGACGGTCCGGCCGAGATCGACGAGTCCGTTGAGATGTGCCGCATGGCGGCCTCGGACGGCGTAACCGTCATCGTCGCCACGCCACACTTTACCCCCGGTCAATATATGGCGGGTTCCGCCAGGGTCTATGAAGAGGCGTCAAGGCTTTCCGCCGCTCTACGGCGCCTCGATATACCGATAAAGATATTTACCGGCGCCGACGTCGCCATAAGCCCGGAAGTCCCTGTCCAGTTGAGGAGCGTCGGGCATCTTACGATAAACGGCGCCGGCAGGTACTTTCTTGCGGAGTTTCCCCATACCCACGTTCCGCCCAACTGGGATGGGTTCCTGCTCTCCATAGCCGCATCAGGCATAACGCCCGTGATAACGCACCCGGAGAGGAACCTCTGGTTCATGAACCATCCGGAAGCCCTTTATCCGGTCGTGGCCAAAGGCGTCTTGGTGCAGATTACGGCCATGAGCCTGACAGGCGAGTTCGGAGAGCAGGCGCAGGAAGTGAGCCTGTATCTCCTGCGGCATAACCTTGCGCACGTGATAGCCACCGACGCGCATTCAGCCACCTATAGACCGCCGATACTCTCCGAGGCGGCGGATATGGTTGCCGATCTCTTTGGCCGGGACAAGGCCGATAGACTCGTAAGAACGGCCCCTGCCGCCATTGTGGAAGGCAGGCCGGTAAGTTTCGAAGAACCGATTGTCCCATCCGGGAGCAAGGCCGGTTTATTCTAAGAGGGTCCGTCCGGGTGATATACAACCCGCGTCTCAGGCCTTCAGGCTTGACCCTGCCCGTGCCCCTGCATAGACGCGCAGCTTTCCAGGGCGTCAGCCCAAACCACGGAATACGGTCGATATGAATAATCTGGAGAAGAGAACCGGGCATAAACGCAGCGGCGTTGTCGACGAGGCCGGAGGCGCGGGACCGGGAGCCATTTTTAATCATGTGATTGAGAAGGGGATATCCTTTCTTCTGATCTTTACGCCGCTTGCCTTCGGCACCGTGCAGCCGTGGTCTGTGGCCGTTATGGAGGCCGCAGCGTTCATCGTATTCGGCGCGTGGCTCATCCGTATGAGCGTATTGAAGAGGGCCGAGTTCTATATTACCCCGGTGCTCTTTTTTATGCTGATGTTGGCCGTAGTTGCCGTCATACAGATAACACCCATGCCGCCGGGTCTGCTCAGCGTTATCTCGCCTTCCAGCGCGCGGATATACTCGGCCTTTTCAAACGAGGGCGCGAGCGCCTGGCGCGCCATAAGCATAGCCCCGCAATCCACCCTTGACGAACTCTGGAAGCTCCTCTCCTATATCGCGGTCTTCACCGTGGTTATAAATCACTTCAAGAGGCGCGCACAGGTCTTCAAGGTGTTGAGGCTTGTCGTGTGGCTGGGTCTCGGCATAGCCGTCTTTGCCGTTGTGCAGAAGATGGCGTGGAACGGCCGGATATACTGGATATACCCGGTCAGGGAGGGGTTGTCGTCAGGGAGCAGTTATATATGGGGGCCGTACATAAACCGCAATCACTTCGCCGGTTATATGGAGATGGCCGTGCCCCTCGCGTTAGGCTTATTCCTCTATCGCATTACCGAGATAAAGACGCTGCCGGGCGTGCCGTTTAGGAAAAAGCTGATAGTCTATGCGAATAGCAAGGCCCTGATGCCGATGGCCGTATTGCTTGCCGCGGCCCTTGTCATGAGCGGCGTTCTATTTATGACCCTGTCGCGCGGCGGCACGGCCGGGCTTGTGGCCGGGGTCGCCGTTTTTCTGGCCCTGTCGCTCAAGAGAAGGTCGCTGAAGAACAAGGCCGTTATAATGGCCGCAATCGCGGTCGTGCTTTTGCTTTTTGTCCTTTCTTTCAGTTGGAGCCGTCTTGAAGAGAGGTTCAGTGAGGTGAGCGAGGAAGGCAGGACCGCGCGCTTCGGCGTATGGGCTGATTCGCTCAATCTGGCGGGAGACTTCCCCGTGCTTGGCGCCGGTCTCGGCGCGTTTGAGAAGGTATATCCCGCGTATCAGACCTTGCATCCGATATTTATATATATCCATGCTGAGAACGATTTTGTGGAGATACTGACTGATACCGGTCTCGTTGGCGCGGCAACGGCCGGGGGCGTGATATTATTCTTCTTCTATCCTGTCGTGCAGGGTTGGCGCGCAAGGCGCAATAGCTTCGTGAAATGCATGGCAGCCGCCGGCACGGCCTCGTGCGGGGCTTTATTTGTGCATAGTTTCACCGATTTCAATATGCGCATACCCGCCAACGCCATGTTGATAACGGTGATTGCCGGCGTTACGTACGCGATGGTTTTCAATGTAAGCGAAAGGGACGGGCGCCATGCAGCTAAAAAGATATGAACTCGGCGCAAGGCGCTCCGGTATCTTCGCCATCGCCTCCGTCGTCATTACGCTGGCGCTGCTCTCTGTGCCTGCGCGGGCCTTTATCTCGGATTACCGGTACGGCTCCGTACAGACGATACTCGACGACGCGGATACCGAGGCGCTCGATGCCGTCAGCATCAGCACGAAGTCCATTCCGGCCTTTATGGCGGCGGTTGAGCAACTCAAGGCCGCGTCGGCAATGGAGCCTTCGCGGGCCTTGTATCACAAGGCCCGCGGCGATATTTACTTCAAGCTCGGCAATTGGGCGCAGGCCATGAGACTGGCTGACGCGGAGTTGCCGCCCGGGGCGCTCCAGGCCGAAGAGGCTTTTGAGTCGGCCTCGGCCGAGTTTCGACGCGCGATAGAGCTGGAGCCGTTGGACCCTCACAATCACCTCGCCATGGGGATGCTGCTTGACGCGGCGGCCGCCGTTCCCGAGCTCTCGGAAAAGGAGTACGGGAAGGCGGCGGATGCATTCCCCGTGAATGCGCCGATACGCTACGCAATAGCGCAGCAGTATCTTCTTACGGGCAGGACGGGAAACGCGCTGGAGCAGGCGCGGATACTCGCGGCGCTCGACGACACCTATAAGCTGCCGTCCGGCACGGACAAGAAAATGACGATCGAGCGCATGGACAGGCGTTATCAGACGCAGCTGTCGAGGAGTTACCTCTTCCATGCGCTTGAAATAGCATGGCGCGTCTCAAAGGACCCGCAGGTGGTCAAGGGTATAACGCCGGATAATGACGAGGCAAGGGAAGTCCTTGCTCTCTTTTTTGAGTGGAATGATATTGATGGGTAAGATACAATATAAGATTCCGGCAGGATAAAGGTAATGTGCGGGCAGGTTGTTTAACGATGGGCAGCGTTGGTTTTACTCCTCCCCATTTTAAAGGGGAGGCTGGGGGGGGGGGTAGCTTTTTCTAATGCTTCATACCAACCCTGGGGTATTACAACCGATGACTTTCAGATGTAATTATAATGCGGTTGAATGCGGGATTTAACCGCTGCTTTTGCTCGTAATGGTTATAGGTTTTGATGATGGACAGGGTTTTGAGGTTATTTGACAGGGTCGGTTTCCTGCGCGGCGTATTTGACCATCACATGCGCGAGGTGGTCTCCGGCGCTGTAATAGCGGTTATTTGGCGCGTGCTCGGCGCCGCGGCCCAGTTCGTAATCGTTGTTGTCATAGCAAGATTTTTGGGCGCGGGCGGTCTTGGTCTTTACACGATTGCGGTTTTATTATGTTTTATAGCCTCTACCGTAAGCCGTATCGGTTTTGATCAGACGCTCTTGCGCATCATGGCCGTTTGCGCGGAGCGGGGCGAGTTGGCCGAGCTTAAAGGCATTTACAGAAATGGACTCGTTATTACAATGGCGGCGGCGCTCGCGGTTACGGCCGTATTATTTCTTGCGGCGCCATTGCTGGCTGATATTGTATTCAGGCATCACGACCTTGCGCCGCTGATTCGCTTGCTGGCTTTGAGTATAATCCCGTTCAGTCTTCTTAATATTACGGCGACCGCCTTGCAGGCGGTTAAAAAGATACAGTATTCTTCCATCGTGCAGATTGGCGCGGTGCCGCTTCTGAATTGCCTTCTTCTCTTCCTGGCGTTAAGCTACGGTTTCGGTATAAAAGGCGCCGCATGGACTTATGTCATATCAACGGTTGCGGCACTGTATGTAGGGATAAGGTTATGGAACAGGGCGATGCCCGGCCTTGCGGATGTAACGGCGCGAAGTCCGATGCCGGTTGGCGGGCTTGTCACGGCCTCCATGCCTAATGCATGGACGGCTATTATGGTTGTAACCATGGTGCAGGTCGACACTCTCATCCTTGGCATATTCAGGCCGGTCGATGACGTCGGGATGTACAATGCCGCGCTCCGGTTGGTAAGTCTTGCCGGATTCGTGCTTGTATCGATTAACATGACCATTATGCCGAAGTTCGCGGCCATGTATGAGGCGGGTAATTTCGAGGGTATCAGGAGGATTGCCAAACATTCAACAAGGTTGATTCTCTTCGTAGTCGCCCCGCCGCTTCTTTTGTGCATGATAGCGCCGGATTACATTATGTTGATATTCGGCAGCAGGTTCAATGGCGCTGGAACAACCCTCGTCATCCTCGCCGCCGGACAGCTCGCATACTCGGCTATAGGCATGGCGATGCAGCTCCTCATAATGACCAGGAAAGAGACGGCCGTGAGGAATATAATGTTTGCTTCCCTGTTCGTGAACGTGGCGTTGAGTTTCGCGTTGGCGCCGGTTTATGGCGCGAAGGGGGTGGCTATGGCCCATGTCGTGGCGTATGCGTTGTCAGGATTGGCTTGTCAGTATGCGGTCAAGAGGCATATCGGCATAACCACGCATCTTTTTTGAGGCGCGGCGGAATATTGCTGAAAAGAGAAGACGTTAAGATGCGTTGCGTCGAGAGATATGGCGGGGTCGAAAGAATACATGTTATTTGAGCTTGCGGTAAGAAGCGCCTATGGCGCGAGGCGCGCGATATGAAGGGCCGGGATTGGGTTAAAAGGGTATATATTCTTGGCGGCAAAAAAATGAGGATAGGTCTGCTGGGGCTGAGACCGGGCGCGCTTAAGGGGAGGTGTTGCGGTCCGAGGGTTTTGATGAACAGCATACCGAAGAGCGGGACGAATCTCCTGGAAAACGCGCTTTTGAATCTGCCGTCTTTGAGGGGCGGGTTGCTAAGGACGTTGATGACGCTGCCTGGCATATCGGATGAAGTTATAGCGGCAAGGATAAGAGGTATAAAAAAGGGGCAGTTCATAGTGGCGCATCTTACCGCCAATCCGGGGTTGCTCTCGTTGGTTCATGATGAAGGCATCAGGAGTCTGTTGATGGTGCGCGACCCAAGGGACATAGCAGTATCGCATTTTAAATATCTGACCGGCATGGACCTGACGCATAGGTTTCACGGATATTTTGCCTCGCTCCCGAACGATGACGCCCGCCTTATGGCCTCCATAGATGGAGTGGTCGGCGCCTTGAGGGATTATGCGGACTGGCTTGACGACCCTGGCACGCTCGTGGTGAGGTTTGAAGATCTTATCGGTCCGGCAGGCGGCGGCAGCCAGGACAGACAGTTGAAGGCCGTTGGGGACATAGCCTCTCATCTCGGCATCGTGATATCCGAAAAAGAGATTCAGGAGATATCATTAAGGATATTCTCCACGAAAACGCCGACCTTCAGAAGCGGCAGGATAGGCGGCTGGAAGAAAACCTTCAAGCCGGAGCACGTGAAAGCCTTTAAGGACATTGCCGGGGATTTGATTTTAAGATACGGTTATGAGAACGACGTGAATTGGTAGCGTATTCAACGCTTGGGAGTAACCGGTTTCATCGTGAGAGCTTTTGCCGGTGAACCTCTTGTATTGAAGAAGTCGATGCAACGCGCGTTATTTTGCCGTTTCCATCCTGTATGCTTATAGTAGCCGGCAGGGGCGTTAAAATGGGATTTTTCGCATGAATGTGGATTCAAGCCTGACGGCCGGCGGGACAATCATGAAGAAGCGCGTCAGCCGCAGCATTGTACTTATCGCGTTTTTTTTCATTCTCGCCATGCGCTATTTTACGTTGCCCATCGTTAAGATAGGCGGGGGCGCCAGTTTGAGACTGGATGCGTTTTTGTTCTTTTTCTTGTTCGTGTCTTCGCTTTTCGTGTTCTTGATGAGACGCAAGGAGATTGAGAGAGAGTTGCTATTTGCGTTCCTGCTTCCGGGCGTGGGCCTCTTATATTTAGGGTACGGATATTTTATCGCGCATAACGACGCGCACAGGGCGTTCTTCGAATATCAGCCGTTCATGTTCTATCTTTCAGCCATGTTCCCGCTGATACTCCTGAGGGTTGAGACGGATGCGGAATATGTTCTTAAGGTGATTGTCTACTCAGGCCTCGCTTACCTGCCCATCCTTCTCCTTCAGTTTTTTATCTTGAAAATGACGGGAATCATCTTTTTGCCGGGCGTAGAGGACATCGGCAAGGAGTGGCTTGGCGCGACCGGACGCTTCGTGCCTGACGCTCAGGACGTTGTGCTTCTTGTTTCAATCTATCTTTACTGGAAGGTTGTCCGGGAACTTAACGCCCGCAACCTTATAGCGGCTGTTTTATCCGTAGTTGCATTGCTGCTGACCTACTCCAGGGGGCTCTGGTTGAGTTATGTCATAGGCTTTGTCTTCGTGAGTTGGCATGAAAAAAGGTTCTTTTTAAAGAGATTCCATACGCTGCCGCTGCTTGCGGCGGCGTGCGGGGCGGTGGTCATCTTCATATACATGTCCGGCCTCAGTGACTCGATACTTCACAGATTCGGGATGATGTCAACTTCGGCGGTATCGACGGATATGTCGCTTAAGTGGAGAGTATATGAAATCAAAGAGGCTATAAGGGCCATAGAGGCATCTCCCGTCATCGGTCATGGCCTGGGTTACGAGTATCACAGGCCTTTTGCCTTCGTGAGCGATAGTTTTTATTTTCATAATAACTACCTCTTTTTGTTGGTGAAGATGGGGTTGCCTGGATTCCTGGCAATGCTGGCCTTCATTGTCGTTTTTATCAAGACCGCGCTCGCGGTGTATAAAGAGTATGCCGGAAACAATCTCGTAAGCGGCGTAGCCATTGCCTCAGCGGCATATATGACGGCGATGTCCTTTGCCGTCATGGCCCGGTCGGCTTTTGTGACAACTACGAATACCGTCGCCCTCATATCTGTCATCTTCGGC
>JACRNO010000028.1 GCA_016234855.1 Deltaproteobacteria bacterium
ATAATTTATAAGTAATGAAGAAACCATTTATACTCGCTTGTGCGCTAACGTTATGTCTTTGGCGCCTTGTTTTAACCCGCAAAAAGACGCGGGCTTAAACAAGCTGTGCTTAACCTCGTCGCTTGTGCGCTAACGTTGTGTCTTTGGCGCCAAAAGCGCTCCTCGGAATGACAAATAGCAGAATTAATCAGAGCTTCCTTAGAATTTTAAGAACGACTCTGCCCTTCGTCAGCATGTATCCTGTATTTAAGATAACACTCGCCCACAGGGCCCGGCTTCTCGCTCCCGGCAAGCTCCACGTTCCTGCGCAATGACCTCCCCATAGCGGACTTTACCATCTGGCTTATAGGACAGCTCCCCGCCTTGCCGCCGCTTCTCAGGAGTTCGTTGCCGCTGCATATATCGCAGCCCTTGACATACAGCGACGCCCCGCCTTGCGCGTCAAAAGTCATCTCCGCGATATCCGCGAACCTGAACGGGCCGCGCATGTATGCCTCGACAGCCTCTTTAAATCCCTTTGAATCAACGGGCGGCTCATCCAGTCTTTTCAACCATGCGTCGGCAAGGATGATGCCTATCTTCGCGTTATACCTTGACGCATCTCCTCCAAGCGCCTCGAAGACCGCGGCGTGATAGAGCGCGAAGAACTCCTTTGAAAAATCATGTGCGGACATAAGGGCCTCCCTGACATATCTCAAAACCGCGCTTTTTTAACAAGCGACCGTCTTTCGCTGAGGAACTCGAAGAGCACCTCCCTCATGATATCGCACGCCTGTATGACCTTCGGGTTCGCAAGCGAATAGTAGACGCTGACGCCCTCCCGTCTGCTTACAAGTATACCCTTATCGCGCATCATGGCAAGGTGTTGGGAGACGTTCGCCTTTGATATCCCGACGGAGAGCGCAAGCTCCGTTACGGGCATCTCCCTGTCCCTCAGGGTATTTATTATCTCCAGCCTCCTGGGGTTCGCCAGACACCGGCAGATGTCCGCGTGTATCACGTAAATCTCTTTATTCTTCATCTCGGATGCGGGTATATGGCTGGAATGGACGGTTAACGGCTTCAAACAATTAAAGAGTTAAGCATATCCTTAACTAATTAACATTCCCTGCCTGCATTGTCAACGTCTTTCTCGGCCATCACAGGGCCGTGCGCACTCTCAGATTGATAAAAACGTCTCAATCCGGTAATATCAACAGCATACCATCCTTTCACATTGGAGGCGCAGTGGGTCTATTCATCACATTCGAGGGCATAGAAGGTTGCGGCAAGACGACGCAGGCGCGCCTTCTGAACGATCACCTCAACGCCAAAGGCGTCGAGACGATCCTTATACGCGAGCCGGGCGGCACCGCCCTCGGGGAGAAGATAAGGGGGATACTGCTCACGGCCGAGGGTGACGCCACCACCCCGGTTGCCGAACTCTTTCTGTACGAGGCTTGCAGGGCGCAGTTGGTCAACACAGTGATAAGGCCCGCCCTCGCAAAAGGGCTTACCGTCATCTGCGACAGGTTCACGGACTCGACTACTGCCTATCAGGGATATGCCAGAGGGCTTGACCTGGCCTCCATTGCATCCGCAAACGCCATAGCAACCGGCGGTTTGAGGCCGGATATCACGATACTCATGGATTGCGCGCCGGCTATGGGCCTTGGCCGCGCGATAAAGAGGATGGAACAAGCCGGTGACGAACGCGAAGACCGCTTTGAGCGCGAGGCCGCGGCCTTCCATGAGAAGGTGCGCGCCGGGTACCTGTCGATAGCCCGGGCCGAGCCGGGCCGGGTAAAGCTCGTTGACGCCGGACGCGAAATACCTTTAATTCATAAGGACATCTGTGATATCATAAATGAGATAATCCTTTAAGGCCGCGTGTCCAGCGCCACTTTTGCCTCAACAAAGGTTTGCGCCGAAAAGTGGCGCTGGGCACCCGGTCTTTTATAGAGGCGTCATGCGGTTTAGCGAGATACTCGGGCACACCAAGGAATTAAACATCCTGAAGGGCGCGATTACCGGCGGCAGGGTCGCCCATGCGTATCTTTTTGCCGGGCCTGATGGCATAGGCAAGAGACAGGCCGCCTTTGCCCTTGCAACCGCGCTTAACTGCCGCGAGTTCAGGGAAGACGCCTGCGGGCAATGTCCTGACTGCGAAAAGGCAGGCCGCTCGGTCCACCCGAATATCAACGAGGTCTGGCCGACGATAAAGGCCAAGGGCAGGACAAAAGATACCGAAGACGGCGCAGACGAGCCGAGAGAGGCCCTTGAAAAGGCCGAGCGGCCCGAAGACGGACTCATCCGCATCCCGCAGATAAGGGAGATACTGGGCTTTCTCAAACTAAGGATAGACCACGGACGGAAGGTCGTCATAATAGACGCGGCAGACCGCCTTATGAGCGCCGCGGCAAACGCCTTCCTGAAAACACTCGAAGAACCGCCTGACGCATCCGTCATCATACTCGTTACCGCTCACCCCGGCCTCCTGCCCGCCACCGTGCTCTCAAGGTGTCAGAGGATAAACTTCAGCCCTTTGCAAGACTCAACCGTTGCGGCTTACCTTACCGCCGGGCAAGGTGTCGGAAGGGCCGAGGCCATCGAGGCGGCCGGGCTCTCACAAGGCTCGATCAGCCGCGCCATATCGCTGGCGTGCGGCGGGGCGGTCGAACGGCGGGGCTCGGTGTTGGAAAGGCTCGGCGCAGTCCCAATGGGAGACGCATTCAAGGCCATGCAGATGGCCGAAGAGCTTGCAAAGATGGACGGGCTCGAAGAAGCCCTTGAGTTCATCAAGGGCTGGTACAGACAGACGGCAACGGAAAACGAGATTGCCGAAGGACAGAGCGGCAACGGCGCGTTCAGGCGTATATGGACGTCATACAGGGCGGTGGACGAGGCCCTCTACGACATAACGCCGCCGCGCTACGCCAACAGACAGATAACGATGGAAGCGATGATGCTGAAGATTGCGGGGCTTGCCCGTTAGCGCTCAACGGCCGCCGGGCATATTACAATCTTCAAACGCTGAATTTCAGCTCCCAAATTACGAGGGGTCTAATGATAGAGATAACGGGCATACGTTTCAAAAGGGCTTGCAAGGTCTACGACTTCAACGCGAACGGGCTTCACCTGAGGCCCGGGGACAACGTCATAGTCGAGGTGGAAAAAGGGCTCGGCTTGGGCATCGTCAGTTACGCGCCGAAAGAGGCAGACCCGGAGACGCTGCAGCGTCCGCTCAAGAAGGTCGTGCGCAAGGCCGACTCCCTTGACATGGAGCGGCAGACCTTCAACAACGAGCGCGAAGAAGAGGCCTACAGGACGTGCAAGGAGAAGATCGCCGAGCACAGGCTCCCGATGAAGCTCATCCGGGTCGAGTACCTCTTCGACTCGAGCAAGGCCATATTCTACTTCATCTCCGAGACGCGGGTCGACTTCCGCGAGCTTGTAAAAGAGCTGGCCACCGGGTTCCATACGCGCATAGAGATGCGCCAGGTCGGGGTGCGCGACGAGGCCAAGATGATAGGCGGGCTGGGGCCATGCGGCAGGGAGCTGTGCTGCGCCGGATTCCTCCCGGACTTCGCCCCCGTCACTATCAAGATGGCGAAAGACCAGAACCTCGCGCTGAACCCGGCCAAGATCTCCGGCATCTGCGGCAGGCTCATGTGCTGCCTCGGTTACGAGCACGAGATGTATAAGGAAGAAAAACGCGCGCGAAAGGCTGCTGCCGAGGCCGGTCTTGCGGCCGGGGCAGGCTGCGGCGGCTGCGGCGGCCACGGTCACGCCTTGGCCGCAAGCGGCCAGAGCGAACCTGCTCAGGCAGAAGCAGCGGACGGCTCTATCCCGCATACGCCGCCGCAGACCGGTTTCAGCGACTTGATAAGACCCCAGCCTCAGCAAGGGCAAAGGGAAGACAGGCAAGGCAGGGACAGACAACGCGGCAGGGGGCAAGGTCAACAGACTAAACAGCCCTCAGACCGGCAGCAAGGCGCGGGCCGGAAGGATTCAGGCAGACAACCGGGACGCGAGCAGGGCAGACGGCGCGATGAGCGTCAGCCGCAGGAGCGTTCGCAACAGGGCGGCCAGCCGCAAGGCGCGGCTCAGAACGACGCAGGCAGACAGCCGGGCCAGCAACAGGGCGGCCAGCCGCAGGGCGCGGCTCAGAACGGCTCAGGCAGACAGCCCGGCCAGCAACGGGGCAGACGGCGCGATGAGCGTCAGCCGCAGGAGCGTTCGCAACAGGGCGGCCGGCCGCAGGGTGCCGCTCAGAACGACTCAGGCAGACAGCCCGGACGGGAACAGGGCGCTGGCAGGCCCAACAGGAGAAATAGGGGCAGGCACAGGTCGTCCAATCAAAAGAAGGGCGGCGAAGGCGGCCCTTCCGGCGCTGACACGAACAAACCTCAGAAACCGCAGGACGGGAACTAATGGGGATGCAGAAGAGAACAGACCCCGTCTCGCAACCAGGCGGCGCTGAGCGCAAGACCTTTTTCGTCACCACGCCCATCTACTACGTCAACGACGTGCCGCACATCGGCCACGCCTATACGACCGTGGCAGCGGACTGTCTTAGCCGCTACAAGCGGCTCAAAGGCTTCGACGTCCATTTCCTTACAGGCACGGACGAACACGGGCAGAAAGTCGAGAAGGCCGCACAGGCCGCGGGCGTGGAGCCGCTCGCCTTTGCGCACTCGGTAGTCGTGCGTTATCAAGACCTCTGGACAAAGCTCAACATCTCAAACGACGCGTTCATCCGCACCACCGAAGAGCGGCATAAAAAGGCAGCCGCGCATATTTGGGAGACCATCGCCCAAAAGGGCGATATCTACAAGGGCGAGTACGAGGACTGGTACTGCACGCCCTGCGAGAACTTTCTTACCGAGACCCAGCTCGTCAATGGCAAGTGCCCGGACTGTTTCAGGCCGGTAGAGCGGCTCAAAGAAGAGAGCTACTTTTTCAAGCTCTCGGCCTATGGGGAACGGATACTGGCCCATATCGAGGCCAACCCGGATTTCATTCAGCCATCCGCGAAACGGAACGAGATAATCTCGTTCCTCAAGACCGGGCTTAGAGACCTGAGCGTATCGCGCACGACCTTTTCATGGGGCATACCCGTGCCCGGCGACCCGAGGCACGTCATGTACGTCTGGTTCGACGCCCTGACCAACTATCTCTCGGCAACGGGCTGGCCTGACGCGGCCCTAAAGGACGGCTTATGGCCTGCTGACGTACATATCATCGGCAAGGACATCCTGCGCTTTCACGCCGTCTACTGGCCCGCATTTCTCATGGCAGCGGGACTGCCCCTTCCAAAAAGGATATTTGCCCACGGCTGGTGGACTGTCGAGGGCCAGAAGATGAGCAAGAGTAAAGGCAACGTCGTCGACCCTAACGCAATGATAGAAAAATACGGCGTAGACCAGTTCCGCTACTTCCTCCTCCGCGAGGTCCCGTTCGGCCTTGACGGCGACTTTTCCATAAAGGCGCTCGAAGGCCGCATCAACGGCGACCTTGCCAACGACCTGGGCAACCTCGTCAGCAGAAGCATCTCCATGATAGAGAAGTACAGGGGGGGAGAGGTGCCGGAAGCGGAGTCCCGCGCAACACCCATCCCACAGAACGACAATACCGAACCAGCTAGAATTATACGAGGTTTTTTTCAAACACGGTCTGATAGTTATGACGCTGTAGGAGACAGGGCAAGAGAGATAGCACATTTTATGGATAATCTGGAATTCCATCGTGCCCTTTCAGAGATATGGCAGGGAATAAGTATCTTAAACGTCTACGTCGATAAAATGGCCCCTTGGAAACTTTTTAAAGAAGAAAATAAAACTACGCTCTCCAACGTCCTCTACACCCTTGCCGAAGGCCTGCGCATTATCGCGGTCTATCTGTATCCGTTCATGCCCACCTCAGCCGATAAGATATGGGAGAGCCTCGGCATCGAAGGCGGCATTGCGGGCCGTTCTTTTGACGAAGAGGTCAAGTGGGGCAGACTCAAGCCCGGCGCAAAGGTAAAGAAGATAACGGCGCTATTTCCGAGATTGCAAGCATAGGCACAAAGACTCCCCCTCTTTTTTAAAGAGGGGGCCGGGGGGAGTTATATTTAAGACGCAAAAACTAACCCCTCCCAGCCTCCCCTTTGCCAAAGGGGAGGAGTAAAATAATACCCTCTTTAGAAAAGGGGGTAAGGGGGGATTTGAGGAGCGGCACGAATTTGCTTGAGGCCGTTAAGGCTAACCCCACCCGGCCTCCCCTTTAAAAAGGGGAGGGGCAAAACCACCCCCTCTTTTTAAAGAGGGGGCAGGGGGGAGTTAAGGAGCGGCACGAGTTTGGGGGAAGCCTAAGGGCTTTTGTAGAAGACACATTTGAAAATCCCCGCGACCCACGCCACTTGGCGCGGGTGCCCCGCCCCCTTTACAAAGGGGGATGACCACCAAGGTAATTTATATTGAACAAGAGCCTCTTCATAGACACGCACGCGCACCTTGACGACGCAAAGTATGACCTGGACAGGGCCGACGTCATACAACGCGCAAAAGACGCCGGGCTGAAGACGATTATCAACGTCGGATGCTGGGACGCGAAGCGCGGCTTCGCGTCCGTTGTCGCCTCCACAAGACAGTGCGATATCAGCTACCTCACCCTCGGCATACATCCGCATCAGGCCGGCCTTATAAGGGGCGAGGCCGTCTATGACGAGATGCGCCGCCTGGCCCTCGACATGGCGAACAGGGTAGTGGCCATTGGCGAGACCGGACTCGACTATCATTACAAGGACTCGTCCGTTGACGCGCAAAAGGCCGTCTTCAGCGCCCATATACGCATTGCAAGGGAACTGAACCTGCCGCTCATCATACATACGCGCGATGCCGCAGAAGATACCATGGCGATGCTCAGGGCCGAGGGCGTGCCGCAGGCCGGAGGCGTGATACACTGCTTCTCAGGCGACTGGCCCATGGCTGAGGAGGCCATCAGGATGGGCCTTTACATCTCGTTTACCGGCGTCATTACCTTTCCAAAATCCGCAGCGCTCCGGGAGGTCGCAAAAAAGACCCCGATAGAGCGCATCCTCATAGAGACCGACTGCCCATACCTTGCGCCCATGCCCCACAGGGGCAAACGCAACGAGCCGGCCTTTGTCGCGCACACGGCAGCCGAGCTCGCGCAGGTCAAGGGCCTGTCCGTAGACGACGTCGCGCGCATCACGACGGCCAACGCGGAGGAGCTATTCGGGCTTAGAGGCCCGGTAGAGCGCGACGAGCCGGCCATAGCGTACCCGATAAGGAACTCGCTCTATCTCAACGTCACCAACAGGTGCACGAACCAATGCACCTTCTGCGCGAAGTTCAAGTCTTATAACGTGAAGGGACACTACCTTCGCCTGCGCGAGGAGCCGGACCTTTTCGAATGCATCAGGGCAATCGGGCCTGACCCGCAAAAGAGATACGATGAAATCGTCTTTTGCGGCTTTGGCGAGCCGCTCCTGCGCCTGAGCCTCGTAATCGAACTGGGCCTCTATCTGAAAAAACTCGGGTGCAGGATACGCATAGACACGGACGGCCTCGCCAACCTCGCGCACGGCATGAACGTCCTGCCGCAATTGAAGTTCGTTGACTGCATCTCGGTCAGCCTGAACGCCCCTGACTCCGAGACCTACCAGAGGCTCATCAAGACCCCGTACGGCGACAGGTCGCATCCGGCAATCGTCTACTTTCTGCGCGAGGCGAAAAAGCACATCGCAAAGGTGGTGGCGAGCGTGGTGGCCGTGCCCGGCCTCGACATAGAGGCCTGCCGCAAGCTCGCCGAAGACGATATCGGCGTGGGCTTCAGGGTGCGCGAATACGATAACGTCGGATAGCCCTCCCGCCTCTCCCTCTTTTATTGCTTGACAAATGTAAATTCTTGAAGTAAAATGTCTCAATAAGCTGAAGCAGGGATTGTACAGCAGAGCTTGTCTTTGGTTGGACAAAACCTCGCAGGACTTATAACAAAAGAAAGGAAAGGAGGTTTGTACCATGCCAACAGGCAAAGTAAAGTGGTTTAACGAGTCCAAGGGTTATGGATTTATCGAGCAGGACGGCGGCGAGGATGTATTCGTACATTACACGTCCATCATGTCCGACGGCTTCAAGACCCTTAAAGAGGGCCAGAGCGTCACGTTCGATATCACCAAGGACGCAAAAGGCAGCAAGGCTGTCAACGTAGTCCCTGAATAAGAGACCGAACCTACAAAGGCCCCTCATGCGTAAGCATGAGGGGCCTTTTGCATTTCAGGGGTAACGGCAGGGCTGAAGCCCTGCGCTACGAAATCGAACCCGCCGCGCTTCACCCCTGTTGACACCCCCCCTGCCCTGTGCTAAACCGTAGTATGGCCATAAAGACCCCGCAATTGAGACCGGTCGAGGAGCTCGCGTCAGAGACAGGCATCCCGGCCCGGTTCGTCTCGCCTTACGGCCGTCATATCGCCAAAGTCGACCATCGGCTGATTGCCGGACTTGAGAAGAAGCGCCGGGGCAGACTTATCGTGGTCACGTCCATGAGCCCGGCCCCGGCAGGCACAGGCAAGACCACGCTCACCATCGGCCTTACCGATGCGCTCCGCCTTATCGGCAAAAAAGCCATAGGGTGCGTGCGCCAGCCCTCGCTCGGCCCGTTCTTCGGCGCAAAGGGAGGCGCGACAGGCTCCGGCCTCGCGCAGATACACCCGACCGGCGATATCGCGCTGCATTTTACAGGCGACGACCACGCGGCCACGACGGCGCACAACCTCATAGCCTCGCTCGTGGACAACCACATATACCACGGCAACCGCCTCGGCATAGACGCAAGGCGCATCCTGTGGAGGCGCGTATCCGTGCTGAACGACCGCGCGCTCAGGCGCGTCAGGATAAACTCAGGGGACGTTGTCACCGAACGGCCCGACGAGTTCAGGATATCCGCGTCATCCGAGGTCATGGCCAGCCTGTGTATGAGCCTGACGCTGCCTGAACTCAAGGCCCGTCTGGGCCGGATGCTACTGGCCTTTGACGAGGCAGGCGGGCCGATAACCGCAGACTCGCTCAAGTCCGGCGGCGCGGCAACGGCGTTACTGCGCAACGCGCTCGACCCAAACCTCGTCCAATCAACGCAAGGCTCGCCAGTATTCGTGCACGGCACGCCGTTCGGCAATCTCTCTATCGGGTGCTCGTCCCTTGCGGCCACGACCATGGCCCTGGGCCTTGCCGACTACTGCGTCATAGAGACCGGGTTCTCAACGGAATTGGGGGCCGAGAAGTTTTTTAACATAATATGCCGCGCAAGCGGGCTGCGGCCTGCGGCCGTTGTCATCACGGCCAACCTCCGGGCCTTGCGCCTCCACGGTGGCGCGAAAGACCCGGAAACTCCGGATAACGTGGCCGCAATAAAGGGGATTGCAAATCTGCGCAAACACTGCGAGAATATCGAGACCTTCGGCCTGCCGCATATCGTGGCCATAAACAGGTTTGCGGACGACCCGGCAGCGGAGTTGACGGCCGTCATGGATGCGCTTGAGAAAGACGCCATACGCGCCGTTATAACCGACGTTCACGAACAAGGCGGCAAGGGCGGGCTTGAAGCGGCAGCCGCAATACAGGAGGTATGCGACCGGCAGGCGGACGGCTTCAGGCTCCTCTACCCTGACGACGCCCCAACCATTGACAAGATAAACACCATAGCAACGCAGATGTACGGGGCCATTGGTGTTACCTTTACCGGGGCCAGCCTGAAAGACCTCGCTGACATCGAGCGGCTCGGCCTCGGCAGAGCGCCCGTATGCATGGCAAAGACCCCGGCCTCGCTCTCTGATAACGCGGCGCTCCCTGGCAGACCGGCCGGGTTCAAGGTGGAGATAAGGCAGATCTACCCGGCAACGGGCGCGGGGTTTATCGTGGCCCTGGCAGGCCCGGTCCTGCTCATGCCGGGACTCCCGCTGCGGCCTCGCTCCGAACTGATGGACGTGGACAGGGACGGGAACCTGACAGTTTTATAGGGTGGGCATTACCCGCCTTTTATATGCGTCATCAATCGGCATTTTGGTGGGCGGCGCCCACCGCTACGGACTGCGACTTTACCCCCCTGATAAGGGGGGCATCCTGACGGTAAGAACCAAAACTTGACGAATAGACGACTGCTACGAACCCCCTAAATCCCCCTTCTCAGGGGGACTTTTATATCAGTTTTGCAGGGTGGGCATTGCCCACCTTTTACATGCGTCATCAATCGGCATTTTGGTGGGCGGCGCCACCGCTACGCTCACCGTCATTCCCGCATGTTCTTGGCGGGAATCCAGTTTTTTTGAATCTCGTAGCCAAACATGGATTCCCGACTAAAACCTCGGGAATGACACATAAGGTCTAACAGAGGGCCTTCAGCAGATTGCCACCCCTGAATCACGCCCCATTAACCATAACTATGCTCGATTCCATCATAACCCCCGTAACCATACCGGCCCTGATAGTCGTTGCGGCATTCGTCATCGACCTCGCAGCGGGCGACCCTGCATGGATGCCGCACCCGGTAAGGGGCATAGGCCGTCTTATCGCATTGCTTGAGTCATTGCTCAGACGGCCCGGCCGCTCGCCCGGCACGGAACGGCTATGCGGCATGCTCATGGCCTTGATTACGGTCTTTATCTCATGGGGCGTCGCATACGCAGTCCTGCACACGGCAGAGACTTACTCGTATCCCCTCTTTATCATACTATCGACCTACTGCGTCTACGCGTGCCTTGCGGCGAGGTCTCTCAGAGACGAGGCCGGGCGCGTCATGGAGGCCGGTGATATCATCGAGGCGCGCAGGCGTCTTGGCCGGATAGTCGGCAGGGATACACACAACCTCGAATGGCCGGGCATCTGCAAGGCCGTGGTCGAGACCGTCTCGGAGAACACCTCCGACGGCATAGTGGCCCCGCTCTTCTTTCTCGCCCTGGGCGGGCCGCCGTTGATGCTGGCATACAAGGCCGTGAACACGCTCGATTCGATGGTCGGATACAGGAACGAGCGCTACCGCGACTTCGGCTGGTTCTCCGCGCGCCTTGACGACGCCGCCAACTACATACCGGCAAGGCTCGCCGCTATAATCATGGCCGCCTCGGCCCTTATTCTGGGATATAATTACAGAGGCTCTTTAAGGACGCTCCTGCGCGACGGCGCCAACCACCCGAGCCCGAACTCCGGCAGACCGGAGGCAGCCGCGGCCGGCGCCCTCGGATGCAGGCTGGGGGGGTCTTCGACTTACGGGGGTATCATCTCCGATAAACCCTATATCGGCATGGCATTGGCCGAGCCTGACGCTGATGCGGCCGCAGGCGCCATGCGCCTGTCGTCCATGACCGCATTTTTAGCGGTCATACTGACCGCAACGGCCCAAGCATTGTCAACATTTTTATTGTGAATTACCCATATTTGATATATAGTTAATGATACTTCTCTGTAAAATGGGGCTGGAAATGCCAGGACACACCCCGGCAAACAGGAGTACATGGGAACGGAAAACGTCAAAAACATGGACTTCTTCTTTAATCCCTCATCGGTTGCCGTGGTGGGGGCCTCCGGCGTGCCGGGGAAGTTATCCGGCATCATCCTGGCAAGCCTTCTTAAATCACGCTTCAAGGGCGCGGTCTACCCGGTCAATCCGAAGTATACCGAGGTCCTCGGCATTGCCTGTTACCCCTCGATAAAGGCCATCGGCAAAGAGATAGACATAGCGATTTTCGCCCTGCCCGCCGCCCTTACCCCGGCGGCCGTAAAGGCGGCGGCCGGTCTCGCGGCCGGCGCCATCATAGTAAGCGGCGGTTTTGGCGAGGCGGACGGATGGGAATACGAATCCGAAATCAAAACGATAGCCGCTGATTCCGGCATGCGCGTAATCGGCCCCAACTGCATGGGCATATACGACACGCTCACCCGGCTCGACACCTTCTTCATCGCGGACGAGCGCATAAAGAGACCGAAACGCGGCGGCCTGTCCATGGTCTCGCAAAGCGGCTCGTTCGCCATCACCGCCATGGACGAGCTTGCGGCCGACGGCCTGGGCGTGGCGCGCATAATAAGCTACGGCAACAAGGCCGACGTCAACGAGTCCGACTGCCTGGATTTTCTGGCGGAAGACGACGCGACAAAAGCCGTGGCCCTGTATATAGAGTCCGTCGATGACGGCAGACGTTTCGTAGAGGCGGCAGGCCGCTGCTCGGCGCAAAAGCCCGTAATGGCGGTCAAGGTCGGCAAGGGCGCGGCCGGTTCGTCCGCCGCGCGCTCCCACACCGGCGCCATAGCGGGCAGGCCTGAGATATACAGCGCGGCCTTCAAGAAGGCCGGGGTCGTCGAGTTGCACGGGTACGAGGATTTTATATGCGGATGCAAGGCCTACGGCATACGCAACGAGCCGCTTGAATGCCGGGGCAGCCGCGTAATGATAATAACCGACGGCGGCGGCATGGGCGTCGGCATAGCCGACGCCTGCGTTCAGGCGGGCCTTGAAGTCGCCGCGCCGTCAGCGGACGTAGTTGAGCGGCTCTCGGCGATATTCCCTGCCTACTTCTCCATGGGAAACCCCATCGACCTTACGGGAAGCGTTACGGACGAATGGTACGCGCGGTCGCTTGAAGCGGCCATGTCGGGCGACAACTACGATATCGCCATAGTGGCCGCGCTGTGGGGCCCGCCGAACCTTACCGACGACCTCGCAAAGCTCCTTGCATGGAAGGCGCGCGAGTCGGGCAAACCCGTTATCATCTGCTCGCCCGGCGGCGCATACTCGCGCAAGAAGGCGAAGCTCTTTATGAAGGAAGGCCTTCCGGTCTTCACGACGCCGGAGGCCGCGGTCAGGGCGGCGGCCGTGCTTGCGCGTGGCGCCGCAGGGCGCAGACGCGCGATATAAGACGGAGACGTCCTTGCGATGACCGCGTCAATCGAATTAAAAGAGACACGCCCGGATCTCGGCGTCGTTAAAGAGATACTGGCCTGCGGGCACAAGACCCTTACCGAGCCGCAGACCCTTGAGATCCTGCGGGCCTATTCCGTGCCCGTGCCCAGGTTCAAGGTGGTGGGCGGCGTCGATGAAGCACTCGAGATTGCCAAAGGCCTGCGCTACCCGCTTGTGCTGAAGATAGTCTCGCATGACATCGGACACAAGACCGACGTCGGCGGCGTAACAATGGGACTGCGCGACAAACGAGACCTGCAGGACGCATGGTCCCAGATGATGCTCGATATCGCGGACGACGAGCCGCGCGCCTTTATTGAGGGCTTTCTCCTTGAAGAGATGGCCCCGAGGGGCACAGAGGTAATCATCGGCGCCATACGCGACGAGCAGTTCGGCCCGGCCGTGATGTTCGGCGTCGGCGGCATCGAGGTCGAGCTTATCAAGGACGTCGCCTTCAGGCTCGCCCCTGTCTCAAGACAGGAGGCCTTCGACATGATGAACGAGGTCAAGGGCATAAGCCTCCTTACCGGCTGGCGCGGGGGCGGCATCAAGGACTTTGACGCGGTGGTCAACGCCATCATGCGCGTCTCGGACATCATCTGCGAAAACGACGAGATAAACGAGATTGAGATCGTCTACCACGAGGGCGCGGTCGCGGTGGACGGCAGGGCCGTGCTCAAGTAAGCAAGCCGAAGGGAACTACCCGCCGTTACACCCCCATCCGCCGTATATGCGGCAACTCCCGCTCAAAACCCGGGCATCCAAGGATTATAGATCGTGAAAGAGACCCACGGCGGCAACATCTGGGAGGCGGCCGCGCAGACCGCAACCCCGCCTGAAAAGATACTCGACTTCAGCGCCAGCATCAACCCGCTGACCTCGGCAAAGGTCTTATCCGCCATAAAGGACGGGATACGGCACATCCACGCCTACCCCGACCCTGCCTCTAAAGCCCTGCGCGCGACGCTCGCCGCCTTTCACGGCATCGACGCGGACCAGACGCTTGCGGGCAACGGCTCGACCGAGTTCATACACCTGCTCCCGCAGGTCTTCAAACCTACGCGCGCGCTTATCATTGCGCCTGCCTTCAGCGAGTATGCCATAGGCCTTGAGAAGACGGGGTGCGCCCCCGCCTACCTGACGCTACGCGAAGACGAAGGTTTTACCCTCAATCTCCCGAGGCTCGACGCCGCGCTTAAAAAAGGGCCGAAGACTGATATCGTCTATCTGGCAAACCCGGCAAACCCAACGGGCGTACTCACGGCGAAGGACGCGGTGTACGAGGCAATCCGCATCTGCAAACGCCGCAACGCGCTGATGGTGGTTGACGAGGCCTTCATGGACTTCATTGAAAGCGAGTCCGTAAAACACGAGGCAATAAGGTCGCGCCACGTCATCGTCCTGCGCTCCATGACGAAGTTCTGGGCAATGGCCGGGCTGCGCGCCGGTTATATCGTCTGCAACAAGACGCTGGTTAAGAAGGTCGCCGCCCATCTGCCGCCGTGGTCGATAAATACCTTGGCCTCGCTGGCCGCCCGGGCCGCCCTTACCGACGACGGCCACAGGGCGGCCACGTTTGCGTGGCTCGGTCGGGAGCAACGCTTTCTCCACGCCGGTCTTGCAGGCATACAGGGACTCGCCCCCCTGCCCTCGTCCGCCAACTTCTTTATGGTCAGGATAACCGCGCCCCCGGCCACGGCCTCGTCGCTCAGGCGAGCGCTTTACAAAGACGGGCTACTCATCAGGGATTTAAGCGCCATGGCCGGGGCCGGCAAAAAGTTCTTCCGCGTCGCCGTCAGGACGAGCGACGAAAACAAGGCCCTTCTGGCGGCCTTGAGAAAGGCCTTCTAAGACGGCCTCAGGCCGCGCCTGCCTGTTCCTCAACCAACTTAACGCGTTCACGCATGATACCTCCCCATCGACCAGCACCACTTTCCATAACGACACCCTGGAGGAATGTTTTAGTTTGTCATTCCCGAGACTTTAGTCGGGAATCCAATCTTTAATAAAATTATGCAATGGTCTC
>JACRNO010000013.1 GCA_016234855.1 Deltaproteobacteria bacterium
GAACCGTTGAAGATGATATCCTGCATCTCCTTGCCGCGCAGATGCCTCGCGTTCTGCTCGCCGAGCACCCATCTGATGGCGTCAACGATATTGCTCTTGCCGCAGCCGTTCGGCCCGACTATGGCCGAGGCCCCGGCTGCGAGGACGATATTCGTCTTCTCGACAAACGACTTGAACCCGTGTACGTATAACCGCTTAATCTTCATCTAAACCTCGTAACATCGGATATGGGAAACAGGGAGAAAAAGCCCCTGCAATCTCCTCACGCAAATACAGGCCGGATGCGTCTTGCGCCATAAAAACAGACCGGCGAGTCCATAACTTTATCAAAAATCCTAACAGAGTTTTGCCAATGAGTAAAGCAAAATCATACCATTGAAAGTATGTCCATTATGGACAGGATACCATATATTGGGGGTTATGCAAGAAACCGCCTCAACTCGCGAATAAAGCGAGATACTCTGAAAAAACGAAGAACCGGTTGCGCCTGGCGCCTGTTATCTCCTTCAGAATACCAAGCTGTTGAAAATCATTTATTAACCTGTAGACCGAGGGATGTTTCAGGTCAAGCGTCTCTCCAATATCCTGAGCATCTACCACCGGAGTCGAATACAATTGTTTAAGCAGCGCATCTCCATGCTTGGCCCTTCTGCCGAGCGTTATAATTTTGGCCTCACATCTACTCCTTAAATCAATTATGTTCTCAAGCGTCGCCTTTCCTTTTTTAGCGGTTTCAGCTATAGCGGTAAGAAAAAACCTTATCCATTGTTCTATATCGTTTGAACTTCTAACGACTGTCAGAGAGTCGTAATACGCGCCTTTGTGCCTCTCAAAAAAATCCGAAACATACAACGTAGGCTTACTCAAAAAACCCTTTTCAACGAGATAAAGTGTAATGAGCAGCCTGCCAATGCGCCCGTTGCCGTCGCAAAACGGATGTATCGTCTCAAACTGATAATGACTGATGGCATTCTTGATCAAGTGTGGCACATCCAAATTCTCATTATGCCAAAATTTCTCAAGATCACTCAGCAATACAGGCAACTCTGTATGATGAGGCGGTATGAAGTATGCGTCACGCAGGCTCGACCCGCCAATCCAGTTCTGCGAAGTCCTGACCTCCCCCGGCATCTTTTCCCTGCCCCTTGCGCCATCAAGCAACATATGATGAGCATCCCGCAATAATCTCATTGATAAGGGCAAGGTTTTAAGACATTCAATTGCTTGGTTCATGGCCTTTGTGTAGTTCTGCACCTCAATCCAGTCATCCTTCTTTTCAGGCTTGACTTCGGATTCAGGAAGCACCGCCTCGTCAATCCCGGTCTTGGTGCCTTCAATCCTGCTTGAAGCGGTTGCTTCCTTTTTAACGTGCATCTGTATAAAAAAATCAACATCAGGCACAAGCTTTGAATATGCATTCAGCTCACCCAGATTCCTTGTAGCCTCTTCCAGCAAGACATCAATTTTTCTATCGCTCCATTTAAACGGGACATTTACCGCAGATGGAAGAAAACTCTTATATTCATCCTGCTGTCTAAACACACCGGCCTTAAAGGAAGTCATATATCTCCTTCTTCCAAAAAAGTTATTCGTAAGAGATAGCGATAATAATCATGGTAGCTACACTACGCAGAAAAACGGTACATATAGATATTCATATGTACCGTTTATAGCATATTCCGTACATAAGTCAATCCATATGTATCTCTAATTTAGAACAAGCGGCCTAAGGAATCTCTGATTTATTCTGTAATTTTGAGCGCAACAAGAAATATTGTGTTAATAATAATCAACCAGTTACAAAATTCCTCGGACATCTCGATCTCTCGGAATACAACAAGACGTAATTAATCAGAGCTTCCATACATAATATAAGCAACCTTTAAGGCCTGTCAACCACACTTCCGCCGGCAAAACTGGCGGAAGGGTGAGGGAGTCGAACCCCCCTGTGCCCGCAAGCGAGTACGACCGGTTTTGAAGACCGGCAGGGCCACCGGGCCCTGTCCCCTTCCATATTAGACTGAGTTGCATGGCGTCGCCTTGTGCGGCGCAGGGCTTCAGCCCTGAAGAAATAGCATACAAAACTCGAACATAGAGAGACCCCTGAAAAAGATGGTATTTTTGTCATTCTGAGCATAGCGAAGAATCTCAGGCCTTCGGTAAATCAACAAGTAAGAGATGTAAATTATCCGCAAAGGACAGCGTATAATTTACAAGCAAGGAATATGTCATTTGTATTCGCACGCTCATCCCGCGAAAAAACTGCGGGATGAAGCGCGCTGTCCTTGACTTCGTCGCTTGTGCGCTAACGTTGTGTCGTGTGCGCTAACGTTATGTCTTTAGCGCCTTTAGCGCCAAAAGCGCTCCTCAGAATGACAGATAAAAGGGGTTTTTCAGAGGTCTCAGAGCGAGCGTACATGACTCTGTGAGGACTCCTGACAAATCCCACTTGTGCGCTAACATTATGTATTTAGCGCCTTTTTCAAAGAGACCTTTGTATAAGTCGTATAAAAAAGAGCGTTTGGCATTTCGAGGAACGCTCTTGTGACGAGAAATCTCGTAACTTGTTGATTTAGCAAAGGGCTGAGATTTCTCCCCATTCGCTGCGCTCATGGCTAAAGGCGCCAAAAGCATAACGTTAGCGCACAAGGCTCACGCGTTAGGAATGACTGTTGTGTCCTTTATTTTTTACTTATGCAATGGTCTCTTGTGCGCTAACGTTATGTATCTGGCGCCTTTTTCAAAGGGGGAAGTTCAAGCCCTGAGCTACCTGCCAACGGCCCCGACCAAAGCCGCCACACTCGTCTTGTGGCGCGTTACATACTCGTTGATGCCTTCGGCCACCTTTACTGCGGCGTCCGGGTCGATGAAGCTCGCGGTGCCCACCTGAACGGCAGTCGCGCCCGCAAGTATGAATTCCATCGCGTCCGTCCCGGTCGTTATGCCGCCTATGCCGATGAGCGGGGTCTTTGCAACGCTCGCCGCCTCCCAGACCATGCGCACGGCTATGGGCCTTATGGCAGGGCCTGATAGCCCGCCTATCCTGTTGGCAATGGCCGGGCGTCTGCGCTCGGTGTCTATGACCATGCCGGTGATGGTGTTGATGAGTGAGATCGCATCCGTGCCAGCGTCCTCGACCGCCCTGACCATCACCCTTATGTCAGTTACGTTCGGCGAGAGCTTTGTGATGACCGGCAGGCGCGTAGAAGCGCGCACGGCAGAGACGACCTTGTACGCCGATGCCGGATCCGTGCCGAATACCATGCCGCCCGCCTTCACGTTCGGGCACGATATGTTGACCTCAAGCCCGGCAACGCCCTGCGCACTGTCGAGCCGCTTTGCGACCTCGGCATAATCCGAGACCGTCTCGCCGAATATATTGGCGATAACCGGGGTCTTGACGTCTTTCAATAACGGGAGCTTCTCGTTGATAAAACAATCGACCCCGACGTTTTGAAGGCCTATGGCGTTGAGCATGCCGCACGGCGTCTCAACGATACGCGGCCCGGGGTTGCCCGGACGCGGCCTCAGAGAGAGCCCCTTGACGATGACCGCGCCGATGGCGTCAAGACGGGTATACGGCTTGAACTCGAGGCCGTAGCCGAATGTGCCGGAAGCCGTCATGACAGGGTTCTTCATCCTGATGCCGGCTATCTCTACCGCAAGCGCGTTAACTGAAATCTCCTTCAAAAGGCCTCCCAGTCTATTTCCTTGCTCTCGAATACCGGCCCGTCCGAGCAGACCATCTTATAGAGCTTATTCTCCGCATCGGCATGAGCGCCGCCCTTTACTGCGCACCCGAGGCAGACGCCTATGCCGCAGGCCATGGAGCGCTCAAGCGAAACATAACACTGGGTCCCGCTACCCGCGGCCATGGCTGCCACGGCCTTGAGCATGGGGGCCGGGCCGCAGGCATAGACCACCGCGTCCCGCGTCAGTTCCTCCTTGAGAAGCTCGGTCACGTACCCCTTAACGCCCAGGCTGCCGTCTTCAGTGGCGTGCCTGACCGGACATCCGAGTTCCTTGAAGTCCCCGGCCACCGAGGCCTGGGCCGCATCACGCGTCCCGTAAAGGAGCACAGCGCCCCTGACCTCGTGAGCAAACGGATATAACGGGACTATGCCCATGCCGCCGGCCACCATGACCACCCTCGCGCCTTTAGGCGGCATGGTAAAACCGTTGCCGAGCGGGCCGAGCACGCCGAGCCGTTCGCCCGGTCTCTTGAGCGAGAGTATGCGCGTGCCCTTGCCAACGACCTGATAGAGAAGCTCCACGCCATTGCCCCCGGACATAACCCTGTATATGCCGAAAGGCCTTCTGAGGAGCGGGTCAAGACCGTCCGAGACGCGAAGCATCACGAACTGGCCGGGCTTGAAAGCAAGCGGCCTCCAATCAAGCCCGAGCAGGAAATACCCCGGGCCGACCTCTTTATTATATATTATCCCTGCGTCAAGGTTTTCCATCTCTCACATATCCGGCGTCTTATAGGTCCAGCACCATCACTATGGCATCCTCGTCGCCGTAGTACTTCTTGCGCTCGAAAGACTCCTTGAACCCGTAAAGCCTGTAGAGGGCGCGGGCGGCCTCGTTAGAGCGCCTGACCTCGAGGAAGACCTCGTAGACGAGGAGCCTCTTCATCTCCTCTATCGCGGCGTCAAGGAGCGTCTTTGCAATACCCTGCCTTCTGTAATCCGGATGCACGGCGATATTGAGTATGTGCGCCTCGCCGTATACGACCCAGAATATCATATACCCCGCGATGACCGGCGCGCCGTCGCGCATGACCTTGAGCGTATATGCGGACGAGACCGGATTGCGCAGCTCTCCGTCAAACATCGTCCACGTCCAGGGCGTAGGGAATGACTGCTGCTCGATCCGCAAGACCTCGTCTATGTCCGAGTCGGTCATGGGGTGAATGGTATAGGCTGGGAGGGTTTTATCTTTCGTTGGCAACGCTTCCACCTGTTGCGCGCTGCAAGCGGCCCGCGTCTTGTCGCGGCAAGGGATTCAAGACCGTATGGCAGGCTGCTGTTTGGCAGTTCGCCAAAGGCGAACCTTTAAATGGAAACTACCTTACCAACAAGAGCGTAGCTCTTCAAAAGTCCATCTGCTTCGTTGTCCGACCCACGCCACCTGGCGTGGGTCTATGGAGCTTTTTGAGCAGCCTGAACAAATTTTGAGTCTTTCAGCAACATAATGAACAACCTTTGTTCAATCCGAGGCCAAGGCCCTGCCAACAGGCCCAAGCTCGCGCCCCTTACTTGATATTTTTTGCGAAGAGGATATGCCAGAAGTCGAGTTTCTTGAGCATGTACTTCTTCTCGACCCTGAGCCCCGAGCGGCTGATGAATTCGTTCAGGCACAGGTCCGACCTCCAGCCGATGCGCTTGCACACCGGGTTGATTATCTTCTCCACGGCCTCGACGACCCTGTTGCGGCTCTTGAAGTGATTTACTATCACGACCTGGCCGTTCTTCTTGCACACGCGCCTGACCTCCTCCATCAGCCTGTAAGGGTCGGGCACGACGCTCACCACGTGAGAGATAAAAACGGTGTCGAAGGTGTCGTCCTGAAAGGCCGTGCTCATGGCGTCCATGCTGAGGAGTTTTATGTTGTCGAGATTGTTGTCCCGTATCTTCTCCCTGGCCTGTCTCAGCATCTCCGGCGACAGGTCGATGCCTATGATGCTGCAGTGCTTGGGGAAGGCCAGGAAGGACAATCCCGTGCCCACGCCCACGTCGAGGATGCGGTCGCCCGGCTTTATGTCCATATACGTTATAGCGTGCTTTATCCTCGGATAAAAGAACCTCTTGAAAAGAGTGTCGTAGACGTTCGAGTATCCGGCATATATCTTCTTTATGCTCTCGATTTCCAATTGAATCCCGCTCTCGTCGTAAGGTTTATAGTCTCTTAGTGTAAACAATGAGGTCGTCTCCTGATTTGTAAAACTCCTTTACCCTGGCCTCTTCCGTAAAGCCGCAGCCAAGGTAAAAACGACGGGTCGATTCATATTCGGGAAGCCCGGAGGTCTCGGCCACGATAAGCCTTGCGCCGAGCCTTGCAAGCCTGCCTTCAACCTCTTGCACAAGCAGCCTGCCAACGCCGTAACGCCGCATCAACGGCGCGACGATTATCCAGTAAAGGTCGTACGTGCCGGAGGCCAGGGGCCTTGGGCCGTAACACGCGTAACCCGCGACCATGCCGTCAGCGTCGAGCGCCGCGATAAAACCGTAGTCGCGCTGGTCCGCGTCGTTGAGGTATATGTCAAGGAGCTCGGCTGCGCAGGCCTCTTCGTCAGAGGTCAGGTTGCCCGCTGACTTTATGACCGCGCGGATGGCGTCCGAGTCCGCCGCATCCACGTCTCTTACGCGCAAGACCGGCGCATGAGCGCCGGCCGCCCCGTCTCCGGCAGGCATATCCTGCTCCGTCTTCAGACCGGCTCCATGGCCCGGCCGTCCTTCTTCCTGAACGAGTCTTCGGGAAGCCCGTACCTTGCCATGGCTATGCGGGCGATCTCCGAGACCAGCATGGAATAGTTGAGCCCTATGGCCGCGCCCGCCCTTGCAAGACCGGCGTCAGTGGATATGTCGGGATTGGGGTTGACCTCAAGCACCTTGATGTTGCCGTCCTCGCCAAGCCTCGCGTCCACGCGCGCATAGTCCCTGCAACCCATCGCCTCGTACGCCTTGCACGCCACCGACTGAAGCTCGTCACGCAGCGCATCCGTCACGTTTGCCGGACACACGGGTTTCGTCTTCTTATAGAGCGGGCTTTCGACGTCCCACTTCGCCTCGTAACAGCAGATGCGCGGCTTGTCCTGCGGGAAATCAACGAAATCTATCTCGGACGGCGGCAGCGCCCGCATCCTGGCGCCGTTACCCAGCACGGCGACGTTGAACTCGCGGCCGTCTATATACTCTTCGACTATGGCGGGCTGTTGGAAGTTGCTGATGATGAAATCCACGCGGGCCTTGAGCCCCTTCATGTTCGTCACCACGGCGCCCGCGTCTATGCCGACGCTCGCGTCCTCGCGCAGCGGCTTTACGATGAGCGGGAACTTCAGCCCGCGCTTGAGGCGCGACGGCGGTTCGGTCATCACGCAGTACTCCGGCGTCATGATGTCGCGCCGGTATAATATGTCTTTCGTAAGCCCCTTGTTCAACGCAAGGCCGAGGGTAAGCGGGGCGTTTCCGGTATACCTGACGCCGTAAAGCTCGAAGAGCGCGGCGATATGCATCTCATAGGAACTCTTGCCAAATGCCGCCTCGCACAGATTGAAGACCAGACAGTTGCCCGCGCCCTGAAGCGTGCGCACGAGCGCGTCAAGCGAATCCATGTGCGTCGACTTGAGGGCGTGCGAGTCCACGTTAAACCCCTCTTCCTCAAGGGCCGCGGCAAGGTCGCGCGCCGCCTTCACCTGCACGATGTTGTCCGGGCCGGCCGACTTGGAGTCGATGCCCGGCTCCGGCCCATCGTCGTTGAATATGACCTTTATCTTCTGAGGCTTCATAGACCGTACCTTTGCCGCGCTATATCGACCACCGAATTTATAAGCCCGGCATACGTCATGCCCGCCGTGCGCGCGGCCTTTGGAAAACACGAGTTGCACTTGGGGTCCATAAGTATCCCAGGCAGCGGATTGAGCTCAATGACGTTGGGAGCGCCCCCGGCATCGAGCCTTACGTCGACCCTGCACCAGTCCCGCACGCCAAGCGCGCGGCATGAACGCAAAACAACGTCTTCTATGGCCTCGCGAAGAGCGTCATCGAGCGGCGCGGGACAGGCAAATATGTCCAGCGGGGCGTCGGGCGTATCGAGTATCCACTTGGCCTCGTAAGAGTATATCGGCCTTATGCCCTGCGGAAGCGACGAGTAGTTAATCTCCACTATGGGAAGCGCCCGCATCGACGCGCCGTTTCCGAGGACCGAGACCGTGAACTCGCGCCCCGGAAGAAACTCTTCGACAAGGGCAGGCTGTTTGTACTCGGCAAGCACGCCCTCTACCCTCTCCTCAAGCTCCGAGCGGTCTTCCACGATGGAATTGTTCCGTATCCCCTTGCTTGAGCCTTCAAAGACCGGCTTGACCATCATGGGGAAACGAAGCCCGGCCGGGATCTCGAACGGCGCCGACTCTACGAGAAAGAACCCGGCGGTCGGCACCCCGTGATGCTCAAGCGACTCTTTGGCCCGCGCCTTGTTCAGACACAGACCGAGCGTAAGCGGAGACGAGCCGGTATAAGGTATCCGCAGCATCTCCATGATCGCGGGCATCTGGGATTCCCTGTCCGAACCCCATACGCCCTCGGCCATGTTAAAGACTATCTGCGGCCTGGTCTTCCTGAGCTTTTCAAACGCGTCCTCGTCGGCCTCTATCATGACGACCTCTTCGTGGCGCGCAAGAAGCGCAACCCTTACGTCCTCGATGGTCTCAGGGTCGTCGCACTCGGCATAAAAATCCGGCGGAAGGTCTTCGCCGTCCGCCACCGTCTTTTTGAGGTTATAGGTAAGGCCGACTCGCATATTCCTTCCAGGTCGTTGGCAGGGCCATGAACATGATGCGCGGCAATGGATGCGGAAGAGGAGACGGCATCTCACAAAGCCCTATGTCCGTCCCGCGTTCCACGCCAACCGCCACCGGCAGAGCGGCGTTACAGTATCAGTACGGCCGCCGCAACGACCGTCGTGTAACTCCCGTCGCTCTTTACTATGGCCGACTGGGTGATATTCGTCGTCTTGACTATCTTGTCGGATATCCTGTATATCTCCTTCTTCTCGTCCCAGCCGAGGTTTTCCTCAAGCTCGATTCCGAGAGTGGAGGCGAGCATTGCCGCGGCAAGGTCTTCGGCATAATCGCCCGCAACGCCATCTGTCTGCCCGTAGGCGTGGTGCTCGCTCAGGTATCCGTAGAGTTTCCTGTCGGTGGGTATGGCGCAGCCGACCGAGGCCGCGAGAAGCCGCCTCGGCTCGTTGCTGTTCAGCTTGCTCATGACGCAAAACGTCACCTGACCGGGCGAGAGCTTCTTCATGCCGACGGAGCGGGAAAGCACCTTGCAGGCCGGAGGGAAGATGCTCGATACCTGCACGAGGTTGAGCTTTTCGATTCCGGCGTCCCTGAGCGCAAGCTCGAAGGAATGAAGCTCCTTTTTATGCGTACCGACGCCCTTGGTAAAAAAGACTCTCTTGGGAACGAACATTGGCTGTCTCCTTCTTAACTTTATTGAAATGCCACAACCCACCCTCGCCGGGCGATGCGCGTCCGGTTCAAAAAGACTACCGGTTGCGGCCCTTCCCCGCTCTCGCCGCGCGCCTCGATGCGCCCTTGAGGGGCTTTGAGGGCCTCTTCGACGTCTTTTTGTCAAGAGACTCGTTTATATAACCCATCATCTTATATACAAGCTTGGCAGCCATGAAGTCCGGCGCCACAAGCCCTGGTATAGGACACAACTCCACCACGTCGAAACCCACGACCCGCCTTTTGGCGATTGCCGCGCGAAGTACGCCGAGCGCGTCGTGCCAGCCGAGACCGCCGGGCTCAGGCGTGCCGGTGGCCGACATGATGGACGGGTCGAAGAAGTCGAGGTCTACGGTTATGCATATCTCGTCCGTAAGCGATGAGACGACCTTGTCCCATGATATGCCGCGCAGTATTTCCTCGGCATAGACGGTCTTGATATTGGCCTTGCGCCCCTTGGACGCATCGGCCTTAAGGAACTCCGCCTCTTCCACGCAAAGGCTCCTTATGCCGACCTGAACGATGGGACAAAGTTCCGAAATCCTGCGGGCGACGCAGGCATGGTTGTAAGGACTGTCCTGATAGGTGTCCCTCATGTCGGCGTGCGCGTCCAGATGGAGCACCGACATCTTCGGATAGGCCTCAAGCAGGGCCTGTACCATGCCGAGGGTTATCGAGTGCTCGCCGCCGAGGATGACCGGCATCCTGCCGGCCTCGAGTATCCACTCCGTGGCCTCGCGCACCCGCTTTACCATCTCCCACGGGCCAAGGGCGGTGGACTCCATATACGGCAGGGTCTCTATGCCCGCCAGATACGGCTCGCACCCGAGTTCATGGTCGTAGAGCTCCATGTGGGTGGAGGCGTCGATGATGGCGCGCGGCCCGCCCCTCATGCCGCTTATATACGACGCGGTAAGGTCGTACGGCACGGGCAGCACCGAATATCTGGGATGAGCGCCTTCAAGCGCCTGTTTGGGAAGCCCGCCGAAGTTAAAACTGTTATCCACTCTTGCAAAACCTCTCAGGTTTTATTCACGACACGAGACGGCAACCAAAGCGCAATCAGCGCTTGCCGCGGCAGTTACGCCCTTCCCATATCCTCTTCGAGACCTTTGACGACCCCTTGAGGTCCATTGCCGGGGCCGCCCTCTTGTAACCCTTCATGCGCTCGGCAAGAGCCGTGACGATGAACGGCAGCGAGATGGTGGCGTCGGAATTCACGGTGACGTGAGAGGCCTTCTTCGCGATCTTGCCCCAGGACTGCGCCTCCTCAAAGGTGCAGCCGCTGAGCCCGCCCCAATGCGGGGAGTCGGCGGTCAACTGGACGGCGTACTTGTGCCCCTCGACGGCCTTGCACTGGAGCGTGGCCGTGACCTCGGTCTGCTGGATGAAGTTCTTGGGCGTGCCGCCGCCGACGTAAACGACCCCGGTGCTCTTTGCGCCCGCCGCGATCTCGGCCGTCTCCTTGACGTCGCCTATCATGTCGAATATGAAGTGGTCGGGCCCGTCTTCGAGCGCAAGCGAGATGCCGATGGACGAGTCAGACACGGCCGGGCAATAGACGTGCACCCCGGCCTTGTATGCCGCGGTAAGGATGCCGTCGGCCTTGCCTTTCCTTGAGAGGTCCTTGCCGGCAAGATACATGAATTCCCTTGTCGTATAAGGCCTGCGCTCAAGGCCCCGCGCGAATTCGTAGATATACCTGTCCGCTATGTTGAACTCTTCCTCGACCGCGAAGACGTCGTAGATGCGGTCGATGCCGGCGTCCTTCAACGCCGTATCGTTCATGGTGGCGCTGCCCTGCCAGTGATACATGCCGAGCGTCTCATGTATATCGTGGAAGAGGTTCGCGCCCGTGGAGACGAGGCAGTCGATGTGCCTGTTCTTTATCAGATGGACGACGACCTCCCGCATGCCGGCCGGGACCATAGCCCCGGCAAGCCCGAAGAATACGGTAGTGCGCGACTTGAGCATCTCCTCCCATATGTCGACGGCCACCGAAAGGTTCTTGCCCTGGAACCCGGCCTGCCCCATCGAGCGCACAAGGGCGTCGACGCCCGCCTTCGGGTTGATACTCACCGGCTTGACCGGCTTTTTCAGAAGTCTCTTTCTCTCAGAACTTTCTTTCATTTGCGTACGCTTCAGACCTCTCTTTCATTTCATTATAGTGCGCCAGCACCCTGGCTGAAAAGGCTTCACCGACCGGGCTGCCAGACTGCATCAACTCTCTGACCCGTCGCGGCCCGGCGTTATAAGCGGCCAAACTCAGCTTGGTGTCGTGATTGTAACGGCTCTTCAGCGTATTGAAGTAATAGACGCCGATCTTTACGTTCGTGTAAGGGTCCAGGAGCGTCGCTTCTCCGCGCCAGTCGAGGCTCAAGGCCCCGGCCAGTTCGCGGCCCGTCGAGGGCATTATCTGCATCAGTCCGAGCGCGCCCTTGGACGAACGCGACCAGTTATTGAACTCGCTCTCCGTCTTGATGAGCGCGAGTATGAAGAGCGGGTCCAGGTTATGCGCCTCGCTCTCGCCGACTATGACCTGCGCGAGCCGGGCCTCCTCGGTAGCGCCGAGACCGGTGCGCGACGAGGCGACTACGTCATGGACATACGCCGCAATGGCCGTGCCGGCGCGCTCCGAACCCTGACTGAGAAGCACTCCCGCATAAATCGACACGGCCAACAGGAACACCGCGGCCGCCGGTCTCAATATCCGCGCATGGGCCGTAAACCCCGCCTGCAATTCTATATCTTCCATGGAAGCCATACCATCCCCTGTCAAGCGCTTGGTGTGACGCTTCCCGCCATAACCTCCCCATCATAATATGAATAGAAAGACCGCGCCATATCGCGCCCAAGAGCTATTTTCCGTAACAGTTAACTATATTTTCTTTCACCGCAAAAGTCAACCAAAATACAGGGTTCAGGTCGCGCGGATAAACAGAGCGGCACCGCCCGATATGCCCTAAAAACGCCTCAGGCCGGCTCCTGCGGCCTGACGCCGGCTCCTGCGGCCTGACGTCGCGTATGCGCAGTTTAACCGAACGCATACCCTGCCATTCATCCATATACGGGGCGCAGGCGATGACATAACCAGGCCCATGCATGGGATGGAGCGCGGCCAGACCAAAGCCGATGCCCGAACACGCCCCGGGCGCTCCGCCCTGCCTTATCCTGAAACGCAGGTGCTTCTCCTTTACGACCTCGGTGGAGACGATATCCGCACCGGTAAGACACAGGAGCGGCTCATGGTTGCCGGAGCCGAACGGGGCGAGCGCAGCAGTCTCGGATGCGAGCCTCTCGCTTACGTCCGAGAGCGTGACCGAGGCGTCGATCCTTATCTCAGGCACGAGCGCCTCAATCGGGATGGCCGCGTCGGCATATCTTAAAAACTCTTCCTTGAAAAGAGCAAGGTTCTGCCGTGTAAGGCTCAGGCCTGCCGCAGCCTTGTGCCCTCCGAACCTCGTAAGCAGATGGCCGCAGGCGCGAAGCCCTTCTATCAGGTCAAAAGACCTTATCCCCCTTGCCGAACCTTTTCCCAACCCTCCTTCAAGGGCTATCATCACGACGGGCCGGTGAAGACGCTCAACCAGACGCGAGGCGACTATGCCGATTACCCCGACGTTCCAGCCCTCGGACGCAAGCACCACGCCCTTCGCCTTGTCATGGTCCGAGGCGCCGAGCATAAGGAGCGCCTCCTTGAGGATCTCGTCTTCTATCTTCTGGCGCTCGAGGTTGGCCGCGTCGAGCTTATGGGCAAGGGCGGCGGCCTCAGAGACATCATGGGTTATGAGCAGACGCAGGGCGGCCCCCGCGCTCTCAAGCCTGCCCGCGGCATTGAGCCTGGGCGCAAGCCGGAAGGCCACGGCCTCGGCGCCAAGCGCGCCGGGGCGCAGGCGCGATACGTCCATGAGGGCCTTGAGCCCGGGACGGGCCGTCTGCGCCAGTTCGGCCAGACCGGTGCTTACCAGCACCCTGTTGACGCCGACGAGCGGCACGACGTCCGCGACCGTGCCTATGCAGACGAGGTCGAGATACCTCTTAAGGTTCGGCACGGGGCCGGTAAACCACCCGGCCTCGCGCAAGCGCGCTCGAAGCGCGAGCGCAAGACAGAAGGCCACGCCCACTCCCGCAAGCCCCTTGAACGGATAGGCGCAATCAGGCCGCTTTGGATTGAGCACGGCATAGGCGTCCGGGACCGGGTGCGGCATCTCGTGATGGTCTGTTATGACGACGTCAAGGCCGATGGAGTTGGCGAAGGCGACCTCCTCATGGTTGCTTGAGCCGCAGTCAACGGTTATGACGAGCGAGACGCCGGACTCCTTGAGCCGTTGCAACCCTTCCGTATTAAGGCCGTATCCCTCGGTGTGTCTGCCCGGTATGTAGGTGACGCAGTCCGCGCCAAGCTCCCTGAAGAAGAGATAGAGGAGAGCCGTGGCCGTTGCGCCGTCCACGTCATAGTCGCCCCACACGGCAATCTTCTCGCGTCCGCTGACGGCGGCGGCCACGCGCTCGACGACCTTGTCCATATCGTTCATCAGGAAAGGGTCGGGCAGGTCGGCAAGCGTTGGACGCAAAAATAGCGCCGCGGCCCCGGCGTCGGCCAGACCTCGATTTATGAGAAACTGCGCTGTAAGGGGTAGTATGGCAAGCTCGTTGGCGAGCGTCGCGGCAAGCGCGTTATCGGCGGGGGTGAGTTTCCAACGCTTATTCATCTATTACCAGTGATTAGTGGTTAGTGGATAGTGGTTAGCCACTGGTCACTGGTCACTAACCACTCGCCACTGTCTGTTATCAATTCTACAGGCGGATGACCCGGGGGTCAAGGCCGCCAGGCTGATGCAACGGACGCAAGCCTGCAATAACTCCTGCTTACGCCTTTGCGCCAGCCGGCCTGCCGTGCTCCTTCCAGAAGAGGAGTATGGGACTTGCGATGAATATGGACGAGTACGTGCCGATGAGGATGCCTACGAAGAGCGTGAGCGAAAAGTCGTGTATCACCTCGCCGCCGATAAAGAGGAGCGCGGTCAGCGACAGGAGCGTGGTAAGGGAGGTCACTATCGTCCTTCTCAGAACCTCGTTGATGGAACGGTTGATAAGGGGAATCGCCTCCTCCTTGCCCCTGCGCGCCAGGTTCTCGCGTATCCTGTCGAAGACGACGACGGTATCCGTAAGCGAATACCCGGCAAGCGTAAGGAGCGCGGTTACGATGAGAAGGTTCATCTCTTTGTTGAATATGTATAGCAGGCCCATGACCACGAGTATGTCGTGAAAGGTGGCGACGACCGCGGCCACGCCGAAACGGAACTCGAACCGCCACGCGACGTAGATAAGGATGCCGAGCAGGGATATCCCGACCGCCCACAGCGCGTCCTTCTGGAGTTTTTTCCCGACGGTCGGACCGACCTCGGCCGTGGAGTCCACGGCGTATGGGTTATCGGGCATGCCCTTCACAAAGACGTCGCCGAGCCTCTTCGACGTATCACGCAGGTCGCCGCCCGTCATCTTCAGGCGTATCAGGAGCTTGGTCGGCTCCGCAAACTGCTGCAGGGTCGCATCCTTGAACTCGCTGTCGGCAAGCATCTGCCTGACCTTGTCGATAACGAGGGGGTTTTCAAACCTGTACTGTATGGCGATGCCTCCGGCAAAGTCCGTGCCGAGATTAGCCTTGCCGAGCGGTATGGCCAGCGTGGCGTATATCCCGATAAGGACAAAGACGCCTGAAATGACAAACATGATAAAGCGCTTGCCGAGAAAATCTATCCTGGTATCGCCCCAGATGTCCATGAAACCTCCAGACTTGATTAAGGCGCCGCCTTCGCGCCGCTGTCGTCAGATGCTGAGCCTTTTAATCCTCATCTTGTCGTTCATTATATCAAAGACGATCTTGGTGCCGACGAGCGCGGTAAAGAGGTTTATCAATATGCCCGCAAAGAGCGTGACCGCGAAGCCCTTTATCGGCCCGCTGCCGAACTGGAAGAGCACGGCCGCCGTGATAAGCGTCGTCACGTGCGAGTCTATGATAGTCCACAGGGCGTGCTCGTACCCGGCGTTCACGGCGGAACGCGGCGTCCTGCCGACGCGAAGCTCCTCTTTGATTCGCTCGAATATCAGCACGTTCGAATCGACGCCCATGCCGACGGTAAGGATAATGCCCGCTATGCCGGGAAGGGTGAGCGTGGCGCTGAGCCACGCCATCGCGCCGAGCAGCATGATGATGTTGAGGAATACCGCGAAGTCGGCGACAAGCCCCGAGAACCTGTAGTAGACGAACATGAAGATAAGGACGAGGACGCCGCCGAGGACGGCCGCGCGCACGCCGCTCTTGATGGAGTCCTGGCCGAGCGACGGGCCGACCGTGACGTTTTGCACCACGGTGACCGGCGCGGGCAGCGCTCCGGCGCGAAGCACGATGGCGAGGTCGGTCGCCTCGTCCATGCTGAACCTGCCGGTAATCTGCGCCCTGCCGCCGGAAATCGGCTCGTTGATGTTAGGCGCGGAATGGACGTTGCCGTCAAGCACGATGGCAAGCCTCTTGCCGGTATTGGCGGCTGTGACACGCTCGAATATCCTGGACCCGGTGGAGTCGAAGACAATGGAGACATACGGCTCGTTATACTGGCTTTCTATGGCCACGCGGGCGTCGGTCAGGAACTCGCCCGTAAGGAGCACCTCTTTCTTGACGAGATACGGGATATTGCCTGTCTGCGCGCCGCCTTTAACGCGTCCGGCCTGATAGAGTATCTCGGAGCCGTACGGGGCGCCGGCGGCGATGGCCCTGGCAGGGTCCATGGAATCGTCAAGCAGGCGGAACTCCAGCACCGCCGTCTTGCCGATAAGCTGGATGGCCCTGTCCGGGTCTTTGAGCCCGGGCAACTCCACCACGACCTCGTTCTCGCCCTGCTTCTGGATGATGGGCTCGGAGACGCCGAACTTGTCTATCCTGTTCCTTATCGTCTCAAGCGACTGCAACAGCGCCCATTCCTTCAGACGCTTTACCTCGCTGTCGATGAGATTGAAGTTAAGCCTGTCGCCCGCGGTCGAGGTGAGGGCGAAGGCCGGGAACTCGTCAGCCATCAACTTCTTTATATCGTCGCGCGATACATCCCCGATATAACCGACGGAGATGCCGGTCCGGTCTTGCCTCGATACCGTGATGTACGGGATGTTCTTCATCTTGAGGGCGTCTTCGACCGTGCCGGTAAGGCGCTGGACATGATTTTCCACGGCCTTGTCCTGGTCGACGTTCAGGACAAGGTGCGTGCCGCCCTGAAGGTCGAGTCCGAGGGTTATCTTCGGAACGTTATTCGCCCAGAACGCCGGGAGCTTCGACGACAGCGGCGTGGACGGCAAAAACAGGATAAACGCCACCGCTACGAAGCAGGCCAGCATGACTATGCGCCAGAAGATACTCCTCATTGTAAGACTCCCTTATGGCCTTATGGATTGTTAGCAGGCTGCTGAAAAACGCCAATCTGCGGCGGTGTCTCGTCGCTCCTCACTGCGACGCACAACAAAGTGCGTCGCATTCGCCGCTCCTCGACGCCTTGGGGAACCCACGCGAGAAGCGTGGGTCTATGGCTGGGCTCCCATTGCGCCTTTTCTTCTTTGCAATGGAAAGATTTGAGCAGCCTTTGCAATATAGAGTTTTTCAGCAGCCTGTCAGGGCATGAAAAACGCGGCCCGCGAGGGCCGCTGCCTACGGCTTTCTTGCGGCAACGGCGTCCCTCGAGAACTTCACGCGGACGTCGTCGGCTATCTCTATCGTGAGGGTATCCTCGGCTACCGCCGTAACCTTGCCGTGGATGCCGCTCGACGTAATGACGCTGTCGCCCTTTTGCACCTGTGAGAGCATCTCCCTGTGCTCCTTCGCCTTCTTCTGCTGGGGCCTGATGAGCAGGAAGTAGAAGATAACGAACATCAGGATGATCGGGGCCATATTCATAAGCGACCCCATGCCGAACGTGCCGCCTGCGGCCGGGGCCGCGTCTTCGGCAAAGGCCGTTGCTACCGGAAAGAATAAAAACACTTGTTACCTCCTTGGTATAAAGACCTGCGCCGTTTGGGCAGGCCGTAATGCTTGATTATGAAACCGTCTGCGCCATTAAGATAGCCCGGCTACAACGGCCCTTGAACTACGGCTGGATATCCCCCTCGCTGTATGCCTCGGCAAACCCCTTGCTCCATGCGCCAAAGCGCCCGTTGGATATCGCCTCGCGCATATCGCGCATCAATTTGATATAGTAATACAGATTGTGGGTCGTATTCAAGACCGAAGACAGCAACTCCTGCGCCATATAGAGGTGCCTGAGGTACGCGCGCGAATAATTGGAGCAGGTGTAGCAGCCGCAGTCTTCTTCCACCGGTCTGGGGTCCCTCTCATACCGAGCATTCTTTATAACCAATTTTCCCCTGCTTGTAAAGAGCGTTCCGTTACGGGCGTTGCGGGTCGGCATGACGCAGTCGAACATGTCTATGCCTGCGCCCACCCCCCAGACCAGGTCTTCGGGGGTTCCGACCCCCATGAGATATCGCGGAGAACCGGCCGGAAGGCGCGCAAGCGCCGCCGCGGCCATGCCGTGCATAAGCGCCTTATCCTCTCCCACGCTCAACCCGCCGATGGCGTAGCCGTCAAACCCTATCGCGGTCATGGCCTCGGCGCTCTCGGCCCGCAAATCCTCATACATCCCGCCCTGGACTATACCGAAAAGGGCCTGGTCATTGCGCTTCTTTGCCTCTTTGCACCGGCGCGCCCACCTGTGGGTGAGATTCATCGAATTGACGGCGTACTGGCGCGTCGACGGATGCGGGGTGCACTCGTCGAGCGGCATGATGATATCCGCGCCGAGCGCCTCCTGAACCTCTATCGCGCTCTCAGGGGTGAGCACGCACTTTGCGCCATCAAGGTGCGAGGCGAAGCTGACCCCGGTCTCGTCAATCTTTCTGAGTTTACCGAGGCTCCAGACCTGAAAGCCGCCGCTATCGGTCAGTATCGGGCCGTCCCAGTGCATGAAGGTGTGCAGCCCGCCGAGACCGGCGACGACCTCGTGGCCCGGACGCAGATACAGGTGATAGGTGTTGGCGAGTATGATTTCGGCCCCAACGCCCCTGAGCGCCTCAGGGGTCATCCCCTTTACCGTGGCCCTTGTGCCGACCGGCATGAATACGGGCGTGTCGAATGCGCCGTGCGGGGTGACCACGCGGCCAAGACGCGCGCCAACGGGATCGGTCTTTATGAGTTCAAATGAAAATGGATTATTCAAGATGGTTATCCGTTAATAGATTATAGGTCTTGTTGAGTGGGATCCGCCCACCGTTTGCATGCGTCATCAACCGGCATTTTGACGGGTGCAGCCCACCCTTGTAGCGCAGACCTTCAGGTCTGCATCCTTTCAGCGCCAAGCACAATCGTCCGTCACGAAATAGCAGGGCTAAAGCCCTGCGCTACGCGACATCTCAGCCCTTTTCAGGCTATGAACATCGCATCCCCGTAGCTGAAGAACCTGTATTGCCGCTCCACCGCCTCTTTATACGCGGCCAGCACCCTCTCGCGTCCGGCGAATGCGCAGACGAGCATCAGCAGGGTCGAGCGCGGCAGATGAAAATTCGTCAGAAGCCCGTCAATGACCCTGAAATCATAGCCCGGATAGATAAAGATATCGGTCGAGCCGGCGAGCACCGGGTTGTCAAGGCCGGTTGCTGCCGCGGCCTCGAGCGCGCGCGTCGCGGTGGTGCCCACGGCTATCACGCGCCTGCCCCCGGCCCTGGCGGCGCGAACCGCGTCAAAGACAGGCCGTGGGATGGAGTAATACTCCCTGTGCATCTTATGGATAGCGATATCATCCACGCGCACGGGCAGGAACGTACCCGGCCCGGTATGAAGCGTAAGGCTCAAGACCTCCACACCCATGCCCCTGATTTCATCAAGGAGCGCCTCTGTAAAATGAAGCCCTGCCGTTGGCGCGGCAACCGCGCCCTTCGGCCCTGCAAAGACCGTCTGGTAGCGCGCCCTGTCCTCCTCAGACGGCTCCCTCTTTATATAAGGCGGCAGGGGCACCCGTCCGGCGCGCTCCATAAGCTCCCACGGGTCGACGTCTTCAAAGGCGCAAGTCCACAGACCTTCGCCCTTCTCCTTGATACAGGCCCGGCCGTGGCCGGTGAAGAAAAGAAGGGAGCCGGGCTTAAGCCCCCTGGAGTTCCTTATCATGCACTCCCAGAGCCCCTTGCGCTCTTCACGCACAAGCAGGAGTTCCACCTTGCCGCCCGTTGCCCTCGTTACAAAGAGCCTTGCAGGAACGACCTTCGTATCGTTCAGCACGAGCACGTCGCCCTGCTTCAACAGTCCGGTTATCCCTGTAAACGTAAGATGTCTGAGCGAGCCGGTCGCGCGCTCAAGCGCCATGAGCCGGGACCCGGCCCTGTCATCGAGCGGGTGTTGGGCAATGAGGGTTTCCGGCAGGTCGAAATCAAACGCCTTGATATCGAGATTCATAATCAGGAATGCGGGGGCATCGGCCAAAACATGAAGAGTACAGCCGTCCTCTCACGCAACGCCTCAGTCCGCCTTTACCAGTTCCGCGCCAGGATAGTAATGACGGAGGATATCCTCGTAGGAATACCCGGCATCGGCCATGCCCTTTGCCCCCCACTGCGAGAGCCCGACGCCGTGGCCGTTGCCCCTGCCGGTAAATACAAAATCGCCGGATGAGCGCTCGGCCTTGAATATGGTGCTCTTGATATTGGCGTAACCGAGGAGTTTCCGAAGGTCTTCTCCGCTAATGACAACCGAGCCGCCCTGAGCGTCCTTTATAATCACGCTCTTCGCCCTGCCCGACGGCGTGACCGATTGAGCGGCCACCGAGACCGGCTCTTCGAGCCTGTAGCCCGCCCTGTCGAGCGCGGCCTTGAACACGGCGGCCGATACCGCATAATCCCACGCGTAGCGCGGGGCCGATGCGTCATAGGGGCTTGCGACCGAGCGCAGGTACGGGTATGCGCTCGACCAGACCGCATCCGAATCCTCGGTCATGCCGCCCGCGTTGGAATGATAGACCGTCAGCGCCGGTTTGCCGTCGTAGGCAAGTATCAGCCCCTCGGTGGCGCTTACGGCTGCGGTCGCAGCGGCGTCCTCCGCAGCGGTGCCGGTATAGACCTGCCCCATGGTGGTGCCTTCGATATCATAAGCGCCGGTGGCGCGCTTTTTCATGTAGAGCGCATACGTCCTTGCGATGACGGCCTGCGCCATGACCGCCTGCCTCGGCCACTTCGACGATACCTCGTTATTGATGATGCCCGCGATATAGGCCTCCAGCGGAAGCTCGTTTACGACCATCAATCCGCCTTTTCCCTCATCCACTATCAACGCGCCGCGATACGGCCTGTTGTTGAGATTAATCAACTCCTCTGACGGCCTGTAGACAACGGGCAGCGAGGTCTGTCTGCCGTTGACGCTGATACCGGAGCCGGAACGCTCTATGCGCAGGGTGTCGCGCCTGCCGGAAATCGTCAGTTCGCTCGCGCCATTCAGGACAAGCACCTTTATGGGTCTGCCGCCTTCAAGGCCCCTGACGTCCGTGGTCGTGCCAGCGCAACCCGCAAGCATGACGGCGAGTATGAAAACCCCGGCGAGATTTATCATGGAACGGTTGGTCATCTTGTCCCCATAAGCCTTAATGCCGCAAGCACCAACAGCCCGAAGCCCATGCTCAAAAGGCCTATGATGCGCAGCGTCTTTTCAGGCACGTCCTGCATGAGCGCGGCCCAATGCTTCGCCCTGGCCGGAAAGGCGAAATACGGTATGCCTTCAATAACGAGGACAACGCCCATGACTGTCAGGAGAAAGGCCATTTCAATCCTTTATGATAGGAGGCGGGGTGCGGGGAGTGGGATGTGGGAGGCATGCGGGGAATGAAAAAGCTTTTACCTCCCACCTCTCAACTCCCATTCCCACACCCCACCTCAACCCCCCTTGCCCCCCTTATCAGGGGGGTAACATCCCGCATCCCACTTCCTACAGCCTACTCCCAAATTCCTGCTGTACTGTGTACTACTTCCCACCTCCCACTTCCTACTTCGCGAGCGTGAGAAATGGCTTTAGACAAGGCGGACGACGAGGAAAACCGCAGGCGTACTCTTTTGTACGTCGAGGATTTTCCGAGGAGTACAACGCAGTATAAAGACATTTATCGCGTTCGACGCTTACTTCCCCTTGCACTTACAGAGCTTACGCAAATAATCCTTCAACTCCACGACCTCGGCCTTTGTAAGCGTCTTTCCAAAAGGCGGCATGAGCACGGATTTGCTCGTTGCCGCGCCCCCGCCCTCTATGGCGTTTATGATGTCTTCGTCAGTGAGCTTGTTCATGGCAACCGCGCTCGTGTGGTCGCGCGGGCTTACGGGCTGGCTCTCGACCGCGTTAGGCCCGTCGCCCCTGCCGCCTGTGCCGTGGCACTGCGCGCAGTAGAATTGATAGTTCTCCTCGGCCGTGGCAGCGCGGCCTTCGGCAGGAAGGGCTGCCAGTACCGCCGCCAGCACGGCAATATACATGACGTATCTTTTCATAACGGATGTCCTTTCAATCTCTGTCACTCAAGGCCCGTCACATACGCCGCCAGGTCAGCCATCTCTTTCTTATCGATTATTCCGACATAGTTGGGCATATCCTTCACAGGCTTGAAGACCTGCGGATTCGTGAGATAGGCAAAGACCCAATCCACATTCAACCTTCTTGATGCGCCGACGAGCGACGGGCCTGAAAGCCCGCCAACTACCTTGCCCCTTGAATTGAGCTCGTGGCACCCGTAGCATGCAACCTTTGTAATGAAGACGCGCTTACCCCTTGGGTTATCACCCGGCTGTATGTTGCTCGGCCTGACCTCGTTAGAGGTAAGGCTCATGAGATAAGCCGCGACGTCCGTTGCCTCGGCCGTATTGAGCCTTGCATGGCCGCCGTCGTTCTTCTTCGTAACGGAATTATACTGAAGCGGGCGGATGGGCTTGGGGTTGGCGAGCCAGCCTTCGAGAAACCCCGGCCTGAACTTGGAGCCTGCGTACCACAGCTCAGGGCCTTTCTTGGCAAGCTGGTCTTTTATCGTCTTCTCGGCAGCCGGGCCAACGGACTGGTGGCACGAGCCGCATTTTTTGGCCTCAAAAACCCGCCTGCCGTCGGCAACGCCCGCATTGGCCGGGCCCGAACAGATAAGACTTAGCGCAACCGTCAGGAACAACACGCTTACGGTTTTTGCTGAAGACATCCTGCAACTCCTTTCATCTGAATTCAGGCTTAAATAGCGGGCACAACCCACCTTGTATATTGGAGACAGTAGCTCAGGCCTTCAGGCCTGATACCGCGCGTCCAACGGCCATTTTCAGTGCTAAAGCCCTGAGCTACGCTTATCCTGAGCTACGCTTATATGGTGGACAGTGCCCACCATTGCAAAACCGATAACCGTTCACCGTCACCCCTTACTCTATCTCGAACCTCTCCTGATGGAAGCTCTCCTCCGGTTGTATCAAGACCTTCTTCTTAAATCTCTTCTCAAGGGCCTCTATAACATGGGCCGAATCCGCCTGCAGGTAGTCGGCTATGTCCCGGCTCGCCATAAGGGTGACCTTCTTCTTCGAGCCCTTGAGCGCGCGCGCAAGCTCGCGGTATATGTCCATCACCACGGTGTCGCGCGACTTGACCTGACCGTTGCCGTCGCAGTACGGGCACGGCTCGCACAGCGACTGCGCAAGGCTCTCCCTGACCCTCTTGCGCGTCATCTCCACGATGCCAAGCTCGGAAATCTTCAATATATTCGTCCGCGCCTTGTCGGCCTTGAGCGCCTCCTTGAGCGCGCCGTAGACGTTCTCCCTGTCAGCGGCCTTGGACATGTCTATGAAGTCGATGACGATGATGCCGCCGATGTTGCGCAGCCTGAGCTGGTAGACGACCTCTGCCACGGCCTCGAGGTTGGTCTTGAGTATGGTCTCGTCGGAATTCTTCTTGCCGACATACTTGCCCGTATTGACGTCGACGGCAGTCAGGGCCTCCATCTGGTCGATGATGATGTGTCCGCCGGAGCGCAGCCAGACCTTCTTCTCAAGCGCGTCCGTCATCTCTATCTCTATGCCGTGCGCGTCGAATATGTCCTCGTCGTCCTCGTAGAACTCAAGCCTGTCCTTAAGCGCGGGCATGCACTCCTCCACGAACTTCGAGACGCGCTCGAACTCGGGCTTCGAATCTATCACGAGCCTGTCCACGTCGCTTGAGAATATGTCGCGTATTATGCGAAGCGTCAGGTCAAGCTCCTCGTAGAGCGTCCCCGGGGTGGAGACCCGCTCCTTCTTCTTGAGTATCGACTGCCACAGGCGCACGAGAAAATCCATGTCCGCCTTTATGTCTTCCCTGTCCATCCCCTCGCACACGGTGCGTATTATAAAACCGTGGCCCGGCGACTTGAGCCCGGAGACGATATCGCGAAGCCTCCTCCTCTCGCGCTCGTTGGATATCCTCCTTGATATGGATACCTTCTCGTAAGTCGGCATGAAGACGAGATACCTGCCTGCAAGGGAAATGTAAGAGGTCACACGCGCGCCCTTGGTTCCTATCGGCTCCTTGGCGACCTGCACCATGATCTCCTGGCCTTCCTTGACCGCGTCCTGTATGCGGTTGAAGGTCTTGCGCCTTTTGTCGTCTTCCTCGTCGTCGTCAAGGCGCGGCTCGGTCACGTCCGAGACGTGCAGGAAGGCCGTCCTCGCAAGCCCGGCGTCGAGAAAGGCGGACTGCATACCGGGCAGGACCCTTACTATCCGGCCCTTGTAGATATTGCCGGTTATGCCCCTGTCCTTGAGCCGCTCGACATAGAACTCGACGAGCCTGCCCTGCTCAACGACCGCAACCCTTGTCTCGAACGGGTTGGTGTTTATGATAATCTCTTTTTTGATTGGTTTCATCTGATTGGCGCGCCTGTAAAAGGGCGCATTGGCGGTTTTGGATGCCGCCTTAAGAGGCGGCATTCCGGACGGACGACTTCGTCTTGAGGACGGGGATGAGGGATGCGTCCTGCCGGGAAAGGTTAAAGAGGCCGGCGAGCGCGTCGTGAGGCCTGACCTTTGGCCCGGCGCCGCTGCGTAGAACAAGCCTGACTACGCCTTCAGCGGCGTTGCCGATTGCAGCCACGCCCGGTTTGATATCGACCTGCGTGACCTTATCCTCTTTAGTGATGCTGACGATGCAGCTTTCCCTGGACCGGAATGCCCTGATAAACCCGTCTATATCCTCAAAGCCCCCGTTATCATTAAGGGGGCTCGCTTTCATAAAGGCAAGGTACTCTGTCAACATAATAGCAGACGGCCCGTCCGATTTCAAGGATACATCCACGAACGGGTGAAATTCAAGCCCGCTCGGGGCCTGCCGGTTAAGCCTTGCGCAGATATCCTTGATATCCGTAATTTCCGCCGTTGAAATCATCTCCATGGTCATATACTCGTCCAGACTCTCCACGCCCACGGGCAGCGGCGGCGAGAACGAGAGCTTAGGGAGCGGATGAAAGCCCCCTGAATACTTCAACGGCAGCCCCGCCCTCTTTATAGCCCTCGTGACCGCGCCTGCGAACTCAAGGTGCCCGAGAAAGCGCATCTCGCCCGTCTTGGAGTAGCCGAGCGTGAGCTTCACCGGCACGGACGGCCCCGGCCTCGGCCGCTCGACACGGCCGGGGGGAGACTGCGCGTTTACCGGCTTGACCGTCTTATGGTCACATACGCCGCAGGCCGTGCATCTGTCGGTCTTACAATCCGCGGTATATGCGCCCTTGAGCGCGTTCTCGTATTCGCGCCTGAGAAATGCCTTTGTAACGCCGGGAGAGAGGTGGTCCCACGGAAAGACCTCTTCCAACCCCCGCCTTCTATAGGCGTAAAACGCCATGTCAACGCCGCTCGCTTCAAAGGCCTGCTGCCACGCCTCGAAATCCCATTGCTCTGTCCAGCCGTCGAACCTGCGCCCAGCCTTGAACGCGGCCAGCACTGCCTTTGCAAGTCTGCGGTCCCCGCGCGCAAAGACGGCCTCGACGAGACTCATGGCCGGGTCTTGCCACTTGAACTCGCATTTAACGTCCCTGAGACCTTTCCTGAGCAGGCCCTGTTTTTCCATGCACTCCTCGATCGGCGCGAACGGCTCCCACTGAAAGGGCGTCCACGGCTTCGGGATATACGCCGCCGCTGATACGTTTATCTGCGGGGCCGCGCCTGACATGACGGATTTACCGATCTTTCTGACGCACTCGGCCAGCCGCACGATGCCCGTAACGTCGTCCCCGGTCTCGGTCGGAAGCCCTATCATGAAGTAGAGCTTTATCGTCTTCCACCCGAGTGAGAAGACCATTTTAGCCGTGGTAAGCAGGTCTTCTTCGGTTATACCCTTGTTTATGAGAAGGCGCAGCCTGTCGCTTCCTGCCTCGGGCGCGAAGGTGAACCCGGTCTTTCTGACGCGCTTTATCTCTTCGGCAAGGCTTGCGCTGAGCGTGCCGACGCGAAGCGACGGCAAGGATATCGCCACCTTCTCGTCCGCGTAGCGGCGCATCAGCCCGGTCAGGAGTTCTTCTATATAGGTATAATCGCCGGTGCTGAGCGAGAGCAGCCCCACCTCGTCGTAGCCGGTATTGGCAAGGGTCTCGTCAACGAGACGCAGGACGAGCTCAGGCTCGCGCTCCCTTACCGGCCTGTAGATGACCCCGGCCTGACAGAACCTGCACCCGCGCGTGCATCCGCGGGAGATTTCAATCGTGGCTCGATCGTGTATCGTCTCCATGAACGGCACAACAGGATGCGACGGCAGTGGCAGGGCGTTTATATCCGGCACAACGCGCCGCTTAACGGCCGTGTAGCCGGGCTTGAGGGCGATAATCTCCTTTACGGTATTGTCGGCGTTATACGCGATATCGAAGAACGACGGCACGTAGACGCCTTCTATCTTCGCCAGACGCTCCAGTATCAGCTCCCTCGCCTCGCCGAGCGCGCGCCCGGCGATAACGGCGTCTGCGATTTCAATGACCGCCTCTTCGCCGTCCCCGAGCAGGAAGGCGTCAAAGAACGGCGCTATTGGCTCGGGGTTGAACACGGCAGGCCCGCCGCCGATAACGAACGGCGCGTCAGCGCCCCTGTCAACGGCCATCAGCGCGACGTTGCCCAGCTCCAGCATATTCAGGATATTGGTGAACGAAAGCTCGTACTGCAAAGAGAAACCGAGGATATCAAGCTTATCAAGCGGTATCTCCGACTCAAGCGTGGAGAGTTTTATCGACTTTGCGCGCAGGAGCGCTTCCATGTCGAGCCACGGCGCAAAGACACGCTCGCATGCGATATCCTCGCGGCTGTTGAGCGTCTGATAGAGTATCTGGATGCCGAGATGGCTCATCCCGATTTCGTAGGCGTCTGGAAAGGCGAGCCCGAAGCGCAGCTTTACGCCTGATAAATCCTTCTTAACGGAATTTATCTCGCCGCCGATATAACGCGCCGGCCGCCGAACAAGCGGCAGGAACGGCTTTATGGAATTTATTGCCATGGAGATTTCACCGGATGTATGTGCCCCTGTTCAGTCAATTCGTAGGGGCGAAGCAAGTATTATCTACTTCGCCCTTGCAGGCGTTGCCGGACGCGGAGCGTCCGCGGCTGCGTTCCCACGCCGGAGCGTGGGAACGATAAAAATAAATCCTTCTTAACGGAATTTATCTCGCCGCCGATATAACGCGCCGGCCGCCGCACGAGCGGCAGGAACGGCTTTATAGATGTGTTGGTCATGGAGATTCCCTTGGCGCCGTCTTATATAGCTCAGGGCTTTAGTCCTGAGCGTATTATCGTAGGATGGGTTGAACGAAGCAAGAGCCACATCAGACAGTCACTTACTCTTTATCCGCTGCCACCTTAAATCCAATCTGTCTTTTCGTCGGTTCCGGCTGTTTCATCATCTCATAGTCGCGGGTGGGCTGTGCCCGCCTTTTGGATGCTAAATTCGTTTACATTTTGGTGGGAGCAACCCACACTACCTGCTCATTATCTCGCGTATCGGCGGGTGGAAGCCACCCTACCCACGTGTTTGAAAGCAGAGCTTTCAAGGCAATTGCGTTCCCAAGCCGGAGCTTGGGAACGAGGATCTTTATCGCGTCCGCTACATCACGCGAGCGTGAGAAATGCCTTTAGACAAGGCGGTGACGAGGAAAACCGCAGGCGTACTCTTTTGTACGTCGAGGATTTTCCGAGGAGTACAACGCAGTATAAAGGCATTTATCGCGCTCGCGCTCATTCGACGCAGACGCCGCACCTGTAACACGAACCCAGGTCGCACGGCGGTGTCTGCCTGAGCGTCAGCCCCTTCTGATATTCCGCCCACAGGTACTGCCTCTTTACCCCGTAGTCGATAAAATCCCACGGCAGGGATTCATCCCTGGGCCTGTCGCGGTACAATGAGTCTTCGACAAGGCGGCCGCCTTTACGCATGGCGCTACGCAGCCCCCGGCCCGCCGACTCGACGATAAATTCCCCGGCCCGTGGGTCTGCCCTCGATATATAGGCCTGGCCCGCGGCCTCCTTGATTGACATCGCCTTCATTATAACCCCGCTCACCTTTGAAAGCCCGCGCTTTATGATATCGAGCCGTTTCTGCAATACAACGGCCTGCTCGAACCTGTGCCACTGAAAGGGCGTCACAGGCTTCGGCACGAATGGATTTATGCTCAATGATATGGAGCCTTTCTTGAATACGCCTCTTATGGCGGCGGTAAGTTCGGCAATCGCGGCCGCGTCCGCATCCGTCTCTATGGGCAGTCCTATTAAAAAATAGAGTTTGAGCTTCATGAAACCGGCATCGGCAACGAGGCGCGCGGTGTCGAGTATTTCAGAATCGGTCAGGCCCTTGTTTACGACCGCTCTCATCCGCTCGCTTCCGGCCTCCGGCGCAAGGGTCACGGTCTGGTAACCGCCTTTTTTTAAAAGTTCCATGAACCGGGCATCCAGCATATCCAGCCTGAGCGACGAGAGCGTCACGTCCCCGCCCGCCTCTATCCCTGCCTCGACCGTCTCCTTTATCCACGGGTACTCGGATACTGCCGTGCCAACGAGCCCGGCCTTGCCTGTCATGGCGATGCCTTTTGTAACCGTCTCCTTTACGGAGCGCGCATCGCGCCATCTCGGCGGCAGGTAGAGAAACCCGGCGGCACAGAACCTGCATCCACGCGGACAGCCCCGCTCTATCTCGGCAAGGTACGTGCCCTTGAATTCGGACTCAGGCGTGACGATAAAACTCTGCGGTATGGGAAAAGCATCGAGGTTCAAATTCTTCGCGGCGCGGACCTTCTCCTTTGCGCCGGGCAGCGGCCTCATCTCCTTTACCGTTGCCCCGTCGTATTCCCACTCATAAAGCGACGGCACAAAGACGCTCTCAATCTCGTCAAAGGCCTGTAAGGCCGCGCCTTTCTTCCGTCCGGCCTGACTCCCGGACGCGAAGGTCTCGACAAGCCGCTCGACGCTGCCTTCGCCCTCGCCTATGAGGAAGAGGTCGAAGATGCCCGCAAGCGGGGCCGGGTTGAGGGAGACGGCCACGCCTCCGGCAATGAGCAGCGGACTTGCCGCGCTTCTTTCATCGGACTTTAACGGTATGCCTATGAGGTCGAAGAGGGCGGGGAGGTTCGTATAATCTTCTTCAAAGGGCAGGCTGAAGGCTATGATATCGAACTCAACGACCGGCGTTTGCGACTCGTACGAAAAGAGCGGCGAGCCTGACTTCGCATGCTCCGGCAATGAGCCGCCATCGGGCACGAAGGCCCTTTCCGCCACGCAGTTATCGAGGCGGTTGAACAGATGGTAGACCGTCTGAAAACCCAGGTTGGTCATGCCGAGGCCGTAGAGGTTCGGATAGACGAGGCATACGCGCACGCGGCCGCCGGGGTCTTTAAATACCGTGCCCCGTTCTTTGGCGAGCCTTTGTCTTACCGCATCCCTGAGTTTCCAGCTGATATTGCTCAAACCACCCCTTTAGTCCGGCTGCTTTCTCAAAAAGGTCGGGGTATCGTAGAGGTCTTCATCCTCGCCGTTGTAACCGCCGAGCTTGGAGACCCTCTTGAGTTCCATATTCTTTATCTCCGCCTTTCTGTCCGCTCCCTTCCTTATTACGGTCGGCACGTCGAGGTCGTCGAGGATGAGCGCGGGTTGAAGCGGGGTTTCAACGCCCCTGTGCGACCTGAACGCGTCGTGCTTGTCCGGCTTGCCGAATCCCGTGGCCACGACCGTCACCCTTATCTCGTCGGTCATGGTGTCGTCGAAGACGATGCCGTGGATGATATTGGCCGACTCGTGCGCCTCTTCGTATATCACCTTCATCGCCTCGTCCACCTCGTGTATGCCAAGGTCCGAGGGCCCGGTGAAGTTTATGAGCACGCCCCTTGCGCCGTTTATGGAGATGTCCTCGAGAAGCGGCGAGGATATCGCCTTTCTCGTGGCCTCGGCGGCCCTGTTGTCGCCCCTTGCAACGCAGCTTCCCATGAGGGCCTGGCCCATCTCGCTCATTACCGCGCGCACGTCGGCGAAGTCCACGTTGACCATGCCGGATATCGTGATGACGTCTGATATGCCCTTTACCGCCTGATAGAGCACCTCGTTCGACATCTTGAAGGCCTCCTTCATAGAGGTCTTGCGCTCGGCAACGGACAGGAGACGCTGGTTCGGTATCGTGATGATGGTGTCTGCCGCCTCTTTAAGGCGCTTTATGCCTTCTTCGGCCTGCGCCATCTTGCGGCTGCCCTCGTGGGTAAAGGGCTTTGTGACGACGGCCACGACAAGCGCGCCGGCCGCCTTGGCCGCCTCGGCCACTATGGGACCAGCGCCCGTGCCGGTGCCGCCGCCCATGCCCGCGGTTATGAAGACCATGTCCGCGCCGGCAAGGGCCTCTATCAAGGCATCCCTGCTCTCCAAGGCGGCATTTCGCCCGACCTCCGGGTTTGCCCCGGCCCCGAGCCCCTTCGTGATGACTGTGCCGAGCTGAATCTTCACCCCGGCCAGCGACCTCTTCAGGTCCTGTATGTCTGTGTTGGCCGCGATGAACTCCACGCCCTCAAGACCGCTCTCTATAATCGTGTTCACGGCATTGCCGCCGCACCCGCCCACGCCTATGACCTTCAGCCTGGCGCCCCTGTTATAGCTCTCGTCCATTTCTATTACCATATCCGGAACCTCCTTGAATTTTAACCTGAGAGATCAGACCCGTGAAGCCTTGCCCGCTTATTGCACCGCCCTTGAGAATTTCTACAGACTGCTCAAAAAGTCCCGGATGCTAGGCGTCAAGGAGTAAGGAACGAGGCGTACTCCGTATGTACGCCGCAGTGACGAACGACGAAAACAACGACGCAGACGGGGCTTTTTCAGCAGTCTGCCTAGAAGAACTCCTGCATCCATAACTTCATCCGTGACGACAGCTTGTTGAAGAGATTATCCTCGTTGCCGCGCCTGAACTGCGTGGGCGCGATGTGTCTGGCCCCGTAGTGGACGAGCCCGACGCCGGTGGAGTACATGGGGCTTTTCACCACGTCGGTAAGTCCGGTTATGTTTATGGGCAGGCCCCTGCGCACCGGAAGCCCGAAGACCTGCTCGGCCAGCTCGGTTATGCCCTCCATTGCGGAGGTGCCGCCGGTGAGCACGATGCCCGCGGGCATGAAGCTCTCGTAGCCGGATTTCACTATCTCGCGTTTGACAAGGTCGAAAAGCTCCTCCATCCTCGGCTCGATTATCTCGCACAGAAGATAACGCGAGACCGTCCTCGATTTGCTTCCGCCGACGTTCTTTACCTCAATGACGTCCTCTTTGGGCGCAAGGGCCGTCATGGCGCATCCCCACTTCTTCTTCAACTCCTCGGCCTCTGAGACCGGGGTGCGAAGCCCGACGGAGATGTCTCCGGTGACCTGGTTGCCGCCGAGCGAGATTACCGTGGTAAACTTTATCGCGCCGTTATGATATAGGGCGATGTCGGTGGTGCCGCCGCCGATATCCACAAGCGCCACGCCTATCTCGCGCTCGTCCTGGTTCAGGACGGCCTCGCTCGACGCTATCTGCTGCAGGGCGATATCCGCGACGTCAAGCCCTGCCTTGTTGGCGCACTTCAGGATATTCTGCGCGCTGGTCACCGCCGCGGTGACGATATGCACCTTGACCTCGAGCCTTATCCCCACCATGCCGACCGGCTCCTGAATCCCCTCCTGGTCGTCCACGATGAACTCCTGCGGGATGACGTGTATGACCTCTCTGTCCGGCGGTATGACAACGGCCTGAGCCGCCTCGATAACGCGATCGACGTCGGCCTGCGTTATCTCCCTGTTCTTTACGGCGATGACCCCGTGGCTGTTAAAGGCCCTTATATGGCCCCCGGCGATTCCGCAGTAGACCCTGTTTATCTCGCACCCGGCCATCAGCTCGGCCTCCTCGACCGCGCGCTTGATGGATTCAACCGTGCTTTCGATGTTCACCACCACGCCCTTGCGAAGCCCCCTCGACGGGTGAGTGCCCAGGCCGATGATCTCGACGCCGTCCTTGGTCTTCTCGCCCACTATGGCGCAGATCTTGGTGGTGCCGATATCGAGTCCCACTACGATATTCTCTCTTTTTGCCATCTCATCACCGCCTTCGTTAGACCATATTGGTTGTGAATTTTACGACCACCTCGCCCGGGTTTATCAGGTCCATCGCCTCGATGCCGGACAGGGTGCCGCCCCTTGACGCGACAATCCTGTCAAAGGCGGCAAACTTCTCCTCAAAGCCGCCGGTGCCGACGTTCAGCCTTACGCCGTCGTTGAGGGTATATACCGTAAGCCCGAAGACGCCGTCCGCATGTATCTCCGAGACGTCATTGATATTAAAGCCCTTCCTCTGCTTCAGGAACGCGATGAGCCTCATCACCGCGGGCGCGCTCCATTCGCCGCCGTCGTCGCGCCCCTCCCACCCTTCTATAACGCCCGTCACCACCGGAAGGTCAAGGGCGTCCTCGTGCGAATACTCGGCAAAGACCACGCCCGCGCTGTCCATTATCCTCAACCTGTCCGGAGCGCCCGGCCTCTCGAACCTGACAAGCGCGACCGGTTCGCGCTCCTTTATCTCGATGCGGACGGTATCGAGTCCCGTGCGCCGGACTTGCGCCTGGACCACCCAGGCAAGCCGCTTGACGGCCTCGGCCGCATCCCCGGCGCTGAACGAGAAGAGATTACATCCTTCCTCTATGCCCGACTCGGCGATAATCTCGTCCTCTGACAACCGCTTCGCGCCGTCCACCGTTATCCCGGTTACGGCAAGATACGGCGAGGTCATCAGTTCGCAATACCCCATATAGCCGCCTATGCCTGCGGCCGATACGCCCGCCGCAACCAGAATCATCCTGCCGCGCCGCCCCATAAAGGCCCTGGCCCTGCTCAGGAACGGCGGACGGACTCTCCTGTTTACACGCCGTATGGTACGCGGCTTTACAGCCATTGTTCTTCCTTAACTTGTCACTTGTTCAACCCGGCGCCGAGGAGCATCTCCTCGACGAGCGCCGGATAATCGTACCCGGCCCGGGCCGCCGAACGCGGAAAAAGACTCAGCTCGGTAAGCCCTGGCACTGTATTGACCTCCAGCACGTAAGGCTTGCCCGCTGAATCGACAATCACGTCCACCCTTGCCGCGCCCGCGCACCCGAGCGCGGTGTAGGCGTCGAGGGCCGAGGCAAAGACCCGCCTTTCGCACGCCTTTGATAGCGCGGCAGGGCATACGAACTCGGTTGCGCCCTTCGTATACTTGGCCGTATAATCATAGAAACCATGCTTGGGCCGTATCTCGATTATCGGCAGGGTCTGCCCGTTTAATATGGATACCGTAAGCTCCCTGCCCTCTATAAACTCCTCAACGAGCGCCGCGCCGCCGAAACGCCGGGCCGCACGAAGCGCCTTATTAACCCCGGACCTTGCGGCCACAATCGATACGCCGAGCGCGGAACCCTGAGAAACCGGCTTGACCACGAGCGGCACTCGCGGCGCATTCGCGGGAAGGCCCTTTGTCCCTTCGCCAAGCACGCTGAAC
>JACRNO010000014.1 GCA_016234855.1 Deltaproteobacteria bacterium
CTTGTGCGCTAACGTTGTGTCTTTAGCGCCTTGTGCGCTAACGTTATGTCTTTAGCGCAACACAGCTGCTCTCCCCAAGGGGAGAGGGAGTTCTTACCCTCACCCTGCCACCCGTTGCGGCTATTGGTTAGTGGGGTTGTCGACTAGTCACTAATCACCAGTCACCAATCACTTATCGGGGATTCCTATTCCTTCCTGCCCCGGAGCTGTACGCTTATATCCCTGTAAAGGCCCCCCGCCTTAAGCGGGTTCAAGAAACGCGCATCCGGCCTCATCAACCATACGTCAGACGGGCTGTTCGCACTCTCCCAGGCGACGAAGAAGTTACGCAAACCGTTCGTCTCCCACCATTGCTTAACCTTGTCGTATAGGTCCGCGTCCGCGTCGTTAAATACAAGCGTCATCGAGCGCTCCGCATACCGCGCATGCACGCCGGTGACGCAACCGGCGTAAGAGAAGTTCACGCTCGCCTTTATCTCCACGCCATGAGGGTCGAATGACGCGGTGGCGTAATCAAGCGCCGTCGCACTGCCCCATATCGCCAGGGTCATGTACGGCGCGAGGGCGGCGCCGGTGATGACGAGCCTCCAGTGCCTGTAGCCGCCGGGGTCTGAAAACTCCCTGAGCACGGCCTTGTCGGTCACGGGCACGAACGCGGCAAAGGCGTCCCATGCGTGCGCGCTAAAGGCGTCGTCGGAATACTGGAGCTTTATCGCCGCGCCCGCGCTCTTGAGGTTATGCCCGATGATTGCGAGATAATCGGCTGTCATTACGTTACCGGCCCCCGCATCGTAAATGATATACTGAGGTGACGAGGCGTCCGCGGCGAGCCACATATTCGTCTCAAGCATGTTGTATAGATACTCGACGGAGTAATCCCCGACCGCGGTCGACGCGGCCGTAAGGGTCGACCCGGCGCTGCCGAGCATCGTCTCGTAAAAGAACTTTACCTTCGCCCATTCCATCCTTACCCTCCCTGCTTGCCCTTATTCCGCCGGAGAGATGCGCGCATCCGCAGGATGGGAAGCGGGGTGTGGGAAGTGGGAGGTGGGAAGTGAAAAAGTCCTTACCACTCCTTACATCCCACATCCCATCCTTACCACGCCCCACTCCCTGCATCCCACCGCCTATCTCATTACCACCGGCTCACCCCATGTTCCTGACAGTCAGCACTATATTACGCTCAGCCGCGTCGTTAATCGCCGGCACGATATTCTCTTCGACAATCTTCCGCCAGTTCTGGTCGGAGAGCGGGTTGTAGACGTTCACCGTCACCTGTTGCGCCGCCTTCGGCGCATCACCCTCGAACCTCTGAGGCACGGGATATGCCGACGATGAGCCTCCCTGATACGACGGGTTCGCGTTGCCGGCGGCGCTTATGCCGCCGCCGGAGCCTTCGCCCGGGTGCTGACGTTGTATCTCGGATACCCTTGCGAGTCCGGCTATGGTCGCGGCGGCCGCGTATGCGACGCCGCCCCAGTAACTGCCAGTCTCCGTAATCCCCTTGTCAAACGACTTCTGCGCCGCGGAATACGTTGAGATAAGCGTCTCGGCTATGGCAAAGGCCTTCATCGCCCGGAACATATCGTTGTTCTGCTTGCCGGAGAGGACATAGAGATTCTGCATCATGTTCGCCGTCATGCCGAAGGCCCCGGCCGCGTAAGCTATCTGCAGGTCCCGCTTCTTCCTTGCAAGCGCGATTTCTTCATCGGTATACGCGGCCTCCATCGCGCTCAGCTCGGCGCGCGTCTTGCCGGTCTCGCGCAAGACCGAGGCGTTGTAAACGGCCAACGCGGTCAGCTTGATCTGATTCCTGCGCTCTTCGTCGGCAACGAGCTGTTCATCCGACTGGACCGGGGCCCCAAACTTGACCTGGAGGCCGGTCGCGGACCCGGCCATGCGCTCGCCGCGCCTTGCCTCCGCCGCGCTCACCTTATCAACGGAGGAGGCATATTCATCGAGCCTTGCAGCGGCCGCTGCCGTACCCGTGCGCTCGAAGGAACTGCTTATCCTTGACGCGCTCTCCTCGGCCTTTTTGGCCGCCCTGTCAAAGGACGCGGAATAATCGTCCTCGGCGGATATCACTATCCTCATCTCGTTATCGTTCGCCATTACCCCTATCCCTCACGGCCAAAGCCAGCTCGGCCCTGTATATTTCATACGCCTCCACGAACCAACACGGCTGCTCCGCCCATCCTCCGGCAAGAGGCAGAGCGCCAAAAGCCTCGGTGGCATAGAGCACAGCCTGCATCTCGGCCGTCTCGGCCGTCATGTAACTCGCAGGGCACTCGTAGAGCCTGAACCCATTGAGGCTCGCCACCTTCTTCGCCCCCTTCGCCGTTATCTCGGCTGTAACGCGCTCCGTATATTCATCGACCGCGCGCGCCTCATCGGACAGACCGAGATAGTTGCCGCAATTGCGCGCCTCCTTATCCCCGCCGCCGCACCGGTCGCATCTGAACGGGCTTGCGGCCTTCATCACGGCCGCATACCGCAAGCCCGCAATCAGTTTTTTCGCTGTCCCCCGGTAAGCCTTGATATCGACTCCATGGCGCGGATTATCTCGATGACCAGGTCGGTGTCGGCTGTCTCGTAAAAGACCTCCGCATCGGTTATCTCCCTGTCCTCGACAAAGTAACCCGCTATCGACTCGACGTTCTCGGTAAACTGTTTCTTCTGCACGTACTGCGTTATCTCGGCGCAGCGCGCCGGGTCCTGCACTCCCTTATTCCTCGCGGCCAGCAAGCGCGCGTAGTGCTGAACCCTCGAGTACGGCACGTAGCGCAGCCTCACCACGCACGGGTCAAAACTGTCCCTGTTATCGGCGTACTCCGGCACGTAATCCACAAGCGCCTCTGTGTCGAATGAGATGATGGCCATTTGAGCCTCCTTAAGTGGTTAGTGGTCAGTGCTTAGTGGTCAATGGTTAGTTTTTTTGCTATTCACCGGCCACTCGCCACAAACCACTTTTTTTAAATAGTCGCCGCCGTGTTCTTGAGCATCACACCGGCGATATATTTGCAGACCGCGGCGTCGTAGAGCCCCTCGTACTTGAGCGTTATCATCGGGTCTTTCTCAAGGCTGTACGACGGCTCTCCGCCCTTTCTCACAGTTGACGGGACGTCGATTATCAGGGCGTGGTTCTCACCCGTGCCGGCCTGCGTTCCGGTATCCCAGACGAGGCAGAAGTTGGTGGAGGAGGCGCCTGCAAGCCATGCGTTGAAATCGTCGACCGATGAAAAGCCGCTTGACGGGTCTTCCCAATCGATGGTCATCTCCACCGAGACGCTGAACTGCCCCATCCGCGTCCTGTCTGGATAATCCACGCCCGACAGACGCACGGCGTCGTCCATGCCGTTGCCGAACTTGACGCTTATCTTGTCCGGCTTTATCTGCGCGGCGGAACCGAACGAGAGTTGTGTAAAGTCCGGGCCTGTGCCCGTCCTCGTGATCGTGCCGGTATAGACCTTGAGGTTATTGTAGTCGCAGCGCAGGTTCTCGGCCGCGTATACGGGCGAGCCTGTCTCGGCGAGCGCGTCATCGCGCCTCTGCCCCATCATATCGACGCCGAGTTTGAGGTGCTGGCCCGTCTCCTGCGTAAACGTCAGACCCTTTATGCGACCGCCGACGAACGGCCAGTTCCGCATGAGCGCGCCCTCGTTGATATTCAGATTGAGCGTCACGGCCTTTGAACCGAGGTTCGACGCGCTGAACGGGTCGGCCACGGGGTACAAAAGGTGCGAGTACTGGCCGGTCGTCCCGTTTTGCGCGGTGACGGCGCGCCCGAAAAAGTGTTTCATGAGACATCCGATTGCGCCCTTCCACGCCCCGCCCGCCTCCGTGAAGAACGGCATCTCTATCGACCCGCTCCACTTGCGCCCCATCCTTCTGACGGTGGTATCGCCCTTTGCCGAATCCTGGCCGCGAAACTCCTTTATGTGCCGGTCGTCGAATTCAAACTTCGGTATACCCGGCGAAAGGAGCGGTATGAAGCCCACCGTCGCAGACTCCTTGACGCCCCGCGACGCCTCCTCGCCAAGCGCGAGATATATCCTGTTGTCCGCCATCCTGAAACCTCCGTTTTGAAAAAGGGTTACGCCTCTCTGTACCTTATTGCCAGCCGCAGGCTCACGGACGCCATAGACCCTGTCCCGCGCGCATCGAGGCGCGAGACCCTGACCCTGCTGACGGGTTTTTGCGCCGCCAGAGCGCCCGTGTTGAGACTCGCCGCGCTCAGCGCGCCCCTGACCAGATGCGCCCACCTCTGCTGTTCGGTTACGGCATCGTGAGGCGGAAGCGCGCCGATAACCACCCTGACCCTGAACTCGGCCTCCACATAACCGGGTCTCTCGCCAAAGCCGTCCTCAAACGCCTCGGCGTCATAGAATATCTCGCCAAGGGGCAGGAGCGTGGCGGGTATGTTCCTCTCGTCGTCAAAGACCGTCCTGACGAAACTTATGCCGATAGATTCGAGCGCGGAGTGCAGGTTCCCGGTAATCGCCGAGACGGTATCGAAGTTCGTCATCTCCTCACCGTCCTGGGCTTTGAAGCCCTGGTCACGCGCTCCGCGCCGCTTATAAGGCCGTCATTGGTAGCGTCATATTTGAAGTTCATCGCCCCGAAGGCGTCGTCGGTCTTCTTCTCGTACTCCTTCCACAGCCTCCACCACAGGGCGTCGCTCTCGGTCATCATCCCCTTGCATACCTCGGCCACGGACGCATAGACGTGCGCCTCGCGCAGGTCTTCCGGGTCGAGAACGAGGTGCGGTCTTCTGCCCATGCCCTTGAGCCGCTCTTCGAGTTTCTCGAAGGCGCGGCCGATCTCCCTCGTATACGAGCGCGTCAGTATGAATTTATCCGTGGTTATGGGCGCGCTAAACGGCTCGGTTGTGACCGTGCCGGTTGCCGAGACAAAACCCGTAATGACGCGGCTCGCCGCCTTGTCAACCGAGTAGGCCAGCCCGCCCGTAAAATACCCGTCCCCGTAACGCTTGAGCTCGGACGAGACGAGCGTGCTCGCGCTGCCGCTCTCGGCCTGCCCTCTGACCTTCCAGCCGCCCTCTTTTATCTGCGGCAGCTCGGCCACGATATCGTCGTCCGTGATTATGCCCCTCAGCGCCGAGATGACTACGTCATAGAAGACCGTGGCGTGGTTTGTGACCGTCTCATACATGTATGCTATGACGGCCTTGTAATCACAGCCGAGCGCCACGTTATCCGCCGCGCTCAACGCGTATGTGATGAGCCCGTCAGCGGCGATATCCATGGCCGCGCCGTCGATAAGTTTTACCGCGCTCGCCGGCATGTAGACCGTCATTTGCGCCGACGTGGGCACGATGCGCGTGTTATTCCGGTAAAAACACGTCTGGAATATGCCTTCGCCATCCTTGACGAATTGCTGTCTCATCTGCGCCTCCCCCATTCTTTACTTAAGAGCTTCTTTTATCTTCTCTTTCACGCCGCCGGCCACGGTCCTGACAACCCATGCCCTGTCATCCTCGCTGACCACGAAAAACCGTCTCTTTATGCGCTTGTCGCCAACGCCCGCCGCCTGAAGGCGGCTCGCCTTAAGGGCCTCTTTCGAGGGATTGAAGCCCAGCGAAACCTCTGTCTGGCGCGCCTGCGTTGTGATGGAATCAAGCATTGCGCCGCTGCTGCGCAGCGTCACGAGCTTTGCATCTTTGCCAGCCCTGGCGCGCCTTTTTGCGTAACGGGGCGAATAAGGCGCAAAGGCCTCGCCATCCACATCTCTTCCAAGGGCCGTGCGCTCAAGTATCCGTTCCTTCAAACCAGCCGCGGCCTTTTCCAGAATCTCCGGGCTGGCGACGCCCTCCTTCACCTTTGCAAGCGTTACCTTGAGACCGTCCAGCCCCGATATACGACAGCGTGTCTTCATCCGCGCACCTTTCTATTGTCCGACTCCTCGGCAATTTTACGCGCCTTATCCTCTATCGCGCGCGTCTCCTTGGAGTCAGGCTCTTTGCCTGTTTTTAAAAGCCTCTCCTGACGCATCCTCTTGACCACGCGTTCAACCGCCTCTTTCTCGCCCATAATCACACCCGTCTCCTTCTGAACGCATCGAGCGTCTCCTCAGGGATTGCGCCCTCGCGCTCAAACCCATCGCCCTGCGCCGCAAGCCGCGGCAGACCTAAATAAGCCCGCATCTCCGGCCCTAAATATTCCTCTGGTATGGGATCGGGTTTGCGGAGAAACGGCGCGTCCGGCAGGCACGCGCCCGCGGCCTTGAGCCCCCTATGACCTCGCAACTCCGCTTCCATGCGCCTCAAAAGCGCGTCGTCCATTGGTCTTACCGGCACCCATCCGTCGCGCCAGAACCTGAGCGCGGCATCTTTGAGGGTCGTCACCTTTACGGTCTGGATGTGGAGGATGCCGCCCTTGTAGACGCTATACTGGCCGTTCCACATCCACATATCCGGCAGATGTTCGCCCCGCCAGGCAATCACGCCGCAGGCGCTTGACGCCAGGGGCGCGTAGCCTCTCTTTATAAATGGACCGTGTTTCATAGTCATCTTCTCTTATTAAAAAGGCGGAGGGACCTTTTGGGTCCCTCCGAGCGGCCGGGCCGAGGGTTACTCGTGTCTGGTCACTATCTTTACGCCGCCGCTGGCGGCGGAGTTTACGCAGCCGTGGCCGTAGACGGCCGTTACTATTATCTCCGTAGAACGAAGCGACGCGTCCCTCTGGAACTCCGTCTTTGCATTGGTCTTGAGGACGTATGCAAGGCCACACTGGTTGCCCAGCGGCATCATCACGCCCTGCCTGTCGGCATTGGCGTTGACCGAGGCGCAGTTGGTCGACTGGACGATATCCACGCCGTAGAGCGAACCGAGCGCGCCGACATCCGCCGTTGGCGCGGAAAGCCCGCCCCAGACCGCGCCAGTGGAGCTTGCTATGGCCGAGCGCAGGTTATTGACCTGATACGGATGGAGCACGGCCACAAACGGGCCTTTGGCGTTTCCGAGCTCGAGCGTGTAGAGCGCGGAGAGAAAATCAGCCTCTGTAAGCGCGGCCCCGGAGGTGCCGACCGAATTTATAAAGCTCGCCGCCACTCCGAGAAGGTCGGTGTCAATCTTACCGGCCAGCGCCTTGCCGAGCTCCATTGCAAAGGGCTCAAGACCGCCGAGACTCGTGCCGTTGCCGAGCATATCCGTAACGGTAATCATGATGCCCGCCTCGTCAGCCGTGACCAGCGTCGAGGTGGTGTTGACGGCCGTATTGGACATATCCGCCGCCTCGGTCAGATCAGCCGCCGCAAGCAAAGGCCACTTCGGGAACTCCACGGTCAGCGTCGACTCGGAACTTATGTCCGCCACCCTCACGAGCGACGGCATGACGGCGCGGCTGTAAGCCGCGTCTATTACGAGCCTTGATACTATTTCTGCGGCCACGAGCTCGCCTGAGCTTCCGGCCGCGCTGGTTACTTCGTTTGCCATTTGTCTCCTCCTTGTCTACGCGGGGCGTTGCCCCGCGCCGTCAGCCTCGGCCCGCGGCCTTGAGCCTGCGGGCGTCGAGAAACGGATTTTTAACGTCCTTGAACGTATACGTCTGCCCGGCGGCCCCATGCACCCTTATCCCCTCTCTGAGCATCCTGTCGAGCTCTTCCCTCGGCATATTGCGCCACGAGGCCGGGTCACCGGCGCTATAACCGCGCATACCCGCGCCGGCAAAGCGCGAGGGGTGGGAGCCTGCGCCAGGCGCGCCGCCCGCCCTCAGGTGGTGCGGCCTCTCGCTCAGCCACAGGCCGACGTACTCCTCAACGCTCATCGGCGCGCCGGAGTTGTTTATTATCACCCCGCCCGCGTCGTTGACCACGCTGATGCCGCCGTCCTCCTCGACCCTGACCCTGCCCCTGAGGAGGTCGGCTACCTCGTCCGGCGCAACGACGTTATGCCTGGAGACCGCCCTGAGCACGGCATTCGTCTTTCTGTCTTCCTTTAGTCTTTCCACCTCGCCCTTTAATCTTTCGACCTCTTCAGACCCGGCGCTTGACTTTTGCGCCTTTGAATAGGCCTTCTTAAAGGCGCTGTCTATAAGCTCCTGCACCTTTGCCTGCTGCTCCGGCGCGAATGTGACCCTGGTGGAATCCCCGCCGTTTCTGACGGCGTCGCCCATTACTTCCGTTTTCGGTTCGTCAACCTGCATAAAGCCTCCTTTAGAGTGTTTTTAGACCCCGGCCTCGCCGTCTAACTCCTGCGCTATCCTGGCCATTACGCCGGTATCCGCCTTGGGAAGGAGCGCTGATGCAATCTTTTTCTCCAACTCCCTCCTCAAGGTCGGCGAGCCGACCTTCGAGCCCAGCGCGTCGAACGCGTTCTTCAGTTCCCTGTCCAGGTCCCTTACGGAAAAATCGTCCGGGTAGTCGATAGTCCCGTCAAAGACCGCGCCTTCCCATCGAGCCCAGAGCTCCAATACCCGCGTCTCGGCCAACTCAAGGTTGTCGGCCTTCTCACTCAGGGCGGCGTAGAGCTGCTGGAACTCAAGATCGATGGCGACCCCCGAGCGCGCCGCGGCAAAGTCTTCCGTTGTGCGCACGCCGCCCATCCGCGCCATCCTGTATATCTCCGCGATATCCTGCCTGACCCATTCGCGTATCTCGGTGAGCGACGAATGGGGCGGCTCAAGCCAGTATGGCCGCGCGTTCGGCTCCGCGGGATCGAACTGGATGATATTATGCGGCCCGACCTCGCGCTCGTCCGCGGCGTCATTCCTGCCGTACGGCATGGCCAGCATGGGGAACGCGGTGTTCTCTATGATCTCCTTGGCGTCGCTGCACAGGTAGTAGATGTTCTTGTTGATATCCGCGATGTCGCGTATGTCGGAGATCCCCTGCATGCGCGCGCCCGTGCGTTTGTTATAAAGGTTTACGAGCGGCACCTCGCCCAGCTCATGCGCCGCGGCGTCAACGAGCTCTACCCCGCCGCCTTTTACGGTCCGCCACAGCTCCCACCCGTCACGCGTCCAGATGCGGTATACGCCGTCTGCCTCGCGTATCTTGGCCATATCGAGCGCCTCGCGGCCGTTCGCAAGCCTCACATACGACCAGTCGAGGAGGTTTTCCGGGGTCACCAGCTTCACATACGGCCTTATCCCGGCGTCTATGGCGTCCTGAAGCGTGGCCGCGTCCGAGGAAGGCTTGTCCACTATGACCGAGACCCTGCCGTAGACGGCCGCGTAGCGCGCCGCGTCCCTCATGAAGTGACGCAGGCTGTTGCCGTCGAAGTCCGCGTCGCGCAGAAAACCCTCGAAGAGCGCATCATTTGCAAGCGAGCCGTAGTCGCGCGCCGCTTCCTTGCGGAATATGTGCGAGACGAAAATATCGACTATCGGGCCGCAGTAGTTGTAGTAATAACTTATCTCCTTTCTGCGCCTGTAATTGGCGCCGCTCTCGAACGGATGCGCAAGGAGATAGTCGCCCTCCTTGTACATCTTTCCGCCGAAATAGGAGGCTAGATAAAACCTCCACTCGTCGAGCGAGGCCGTATAGTCCCTGTGTCTCTTCTCAAGTTCCGCAAGCGTCATTTATCCCCCTTACCATTGGCGCGGCGTTTGCGCGCCGTTACGACCTTATTTATAAAATCTCCTGTCTGCATCGGGCCGGGCCTGTCTCAAGCCGAACTCGCTTTCTATGAAGTAGCCTAGCGCGTCCGTGGCGTGGGTCTTTGCGGCCTCGCGCTTGTCTATCTCCGTGCCGCCGTCGGCCCAGACGACCGTCTCGAAGTCCTTGCGAAGGGCCTTGCAAGACGGGTGATGCGTAAGCCTTATCTCGCCTCTGGTGTTCTCAAGCATCGCATTGACCGCGTTCACCCTGTCCCTGACACACGGGTTCGCCCGCTTTATGCGCTGGTTCGTGAATCCCAGTTCGCTCAATATCGCGTAGTCGCTCCGTCCTGCCGTAGACCTGCTGTTGCCGGAACTGTCTCCGTAGACAACGACCTCGGCCTTATGGCCGCCGTATCTCGCCTTCGCCACCTTTCCCATCTCAAAGGTGTTGGTGTTGGAAAGCCGTATCTCATCGAAGACCCTTACCGTCCTGCCGTCGGTCTGCGCCGCTTCCCATACGCACGGGTCTACGTTGAAGTCGCAACACAGGATAATCGGCAGCCGGATATCTATCGCTATGCCCGGGTCTTCATGGCGGGCCGTTGAGTAGGCATAATAGACCGTGCCCGCCGCCCCTTCAAAACTGCCTTCATACTCCTGCCGGAACGTCCTGTTGTCGAGCTGCCTTCTTGCCGCGTCAAGTTCCTCCGGCAACAGGATATCCGCCGACGGCCACGCGTAATGCCCCCACTCCGGATCAGTGCCCGCTCTTGCGTAATCGACGAGGTCCTTGTAATGATTAAGCCCTTCGGGCACACCTATGAGCCAGCACCAGCCGCGCCTGTCGGACAGGGCCGGACGGACGTGCTCGGTCCACGTCTCGGGCTTCATGTTCGCGTATTCGTCAAGCACGCCGCCGTCCCATGCCACGCCCTCGATACGTTCAGGCTTGTCCAGCCCCACCACCCACAGCTCGCTTTTCCAACGGGTAACGATGCAGAGGTCTGACTCGTAGACCCTCTTAATCCAGCCCTTCGGCACAAGGGCCTTTATGTCTGCCCAGAATATCCTCTTTGCCTGGTCTCTCGTGGGCGCGGCCGCGAAGTAGCGCGGGTCAGGCCATGACTTTTTTTCCGCCAGACCGATGACAAGCCGCCGTTTGGCAAGTTCGGTCTTGCCGCTCCTCCTGCCTGCCGGGACAACGGCGAACCGCCTATTCTCCGTCCACAGCCGCGTCTGCTCCGCGTGGCGCCGTAGCACCGTCCATCTGGCCGGTAAGGCCGCCGTCTTCCCGCGCTCCGTCATCCTCGTCCTCGGCAAGCCCCAGGGCAAGCCTTTCTCCCTTTATGACGCTTGTCAGCACCTCGCCGGCCAGTTTGGCCACCTTGAGTTCCTCGATACCGGCCTTCACGTCCTTTGTCTCAAGCCCGGCCACAAGCCTTTTTTTAACCCCGCGCCACAGGCTCCTGTGGTCGTCGAGCCCGGAGTGCGGCGCATCGATATGCGCTGCAGGCTCATGGGCGTCTTCCGTATTTTTCCGTGCCGTTTTTTTCCAGCCTTCCTTTGCCGCCTTTTTCCTTATCGTATCCGCCCGGCATCCATAGACCTTTGCAAGGCTGGCCAGGGTTAGCGTATTCGATTCGAATTCCCTCTTTACACCTCTCCAATCAATCGCCACGTAAGACCCTCTGCGCTCGATACCGCGCTATTTCCGCCTTCCTCAAATCTCATCCAACCCCTCGTGCTCCGCGCACGTCCTTATCGGATAGAGTCCCAGAAAGACCTTGTTGCACTGACCGCATCTCTCCGGTTCGCGAAGCAGCACCCTTGCCCTACCGAATCCCCTGCGGCTTCCGCCCGCATCCCTTCCAAACCCTGCCGTATCGATATCGCTGTCCATTGTCATCACCTCGCCTTGTGCGCTAACATTGTGTCTTTGGCGCCTTGTTCTATTGATGAGTTCTTCAGGCGCCCGCTGCAAACCTCCAAGCCCTTTAAAACCACAATCTGCGCGTGAATATACACTATGCGGTTTTTCTTCTACCCCCGTCCTTTTATCTCTTCGTATTTATTGAATAAAGTGGGGATATTTATTCTGCCCCCAGCCTTCATCCGGGATTCTACAAAGTTGTCGCGATTGTCATACTGTGATAAAGAAGGCATTGCTCAAAGATGATGACGCGGCCACAATGCGGACAGTTAAAGGCGGGCAAACGAAGAGCCCCGCCCGTCGTTACCGACGGGCGGGGCTCTGTTTACAAGATGGATGAAAGGGCTTACTTAGGCTATTGTTATCCGCCCCCTCACCCCGACCTACCCAAAGGAGAGAGGGTTTTACGTTTTTTCTCTTTCCCCTCCCCTTATCTAAGGGGCGGGGCCCCCGTTGCGCGCGCAGCGCAATGCAACGGGGAGCGGGGCGGGGTTAGTCTTTACGCTTACGCGTTGCATCGCGCCCGCTCCAGCATAACTCCCCCTCGACCAGCACCACTTTCCATAAAGGCAATCTATTGGAACATGAATTTGCACGATAGAAAGTGGTGCTGGTCAAGCCCCCTCTTTTCCAAAGAGGGGGAGTTTAGCACCTCTTGACAACAAAGTTGCCCTGTGCACTAACGTTGTGTCGTGTGCGCTAATGTGGTGTCTTTGGCGCCTCCCACAAGGGGAGAGGGAGATTGGCAGCCCGGCTATTCGGTCAGCCAGCCGTGGCCGTTTTCCATCGCAAGGTTTCTGTCCTTTCTGTTCATGTCCTCGACGCCGGCGCGCAGGCCGTATTGCCTGAACGCGTCGAGCATATCCCCCATGCGCTGATACTGGCGCAGCGTCTTATACTCCACCGGGGTGAGCCGGAACAGCGCCGGGCGCACGGTTATCTCAATGACCCGCCTCCTCTTCCTGTGACCTTGCAGACGCAATCTTTTCTTCCGCCCTGTAGAGGATTTCATACGCCCTCCCAAGAGAGATCCTGTGACTGAGTGCTATGACCTTCATATGCGTATTCCAATAATGGTACTCGGTGAAGATGGCGCGCTCCCTCGGACTCAACTCCGCAAGAGGCCAGAGTATATCGCGGAGCTCAACGCCGTAACCCTTATGCTGTCCATAGAATTCATCAGGGTCGATACTAATCTTCGTGGTCAAATGCCCATCCTTTCACTCGAGACGCGCCATCGACGCAACAAACACAACGTTAACGCACAAGGGCATATAGAATCACAGGCAGACCCGTTTTGCGCGGATAGACTTAGTCGAGGATAAGCCGATTTATCGTAATGGACAGGTCTAACGAGCCTAACATAACCGCGGAAAGCGGGTCTGTTCCATATAGACCAGACCTGACCGCGCCGTCTGAGGGCAAATTAGTGAATAGTGTTTAGTGATTAGTAACCACTAATCACTGGCCACTCACAGGGTTCATAGGCCTTGAAGCCCCTGAACAGGGCAAGCCGGGTTATCTCAAGTATGATGGAGACGGTCGAAAGCCTGAATGGACAGTAAGACGCTGTCTGGAGTTAACGCCCTCTTGAACCAATTGCATAAGGTCCGCAATCACATGGCAAGCCGCAAGAACTACACCCCGTTAGGAAATACCATACTGCAAATTGACGTGCATGTCAAGCACATCTTTAAAATATCCCTATAAATTGCATAAATATGCCCATAGTTTGACTCATGGACAGCGCAGGTTAAAGAGAGTAAACCCTTTATGCGGATGGATGCTACGGATAATTTGACCGGATGAAACGCTAACAGGCTGCCGAAAAACTATAGAGACGTCATTCCCGAGGTTTCTATCGGGAATCCGGTTTCTGTAAAATCAACAAGTTATGGATTCCCGCTTTCGCGGGAATGACGACATTGAACGATGATACTGTGTTTTTCAGCAACCTGTTGAAGACCTACACGTTAAAACGGAAGTGCATGATATCACCGTCTTTGGTGACATAATCCTTGCCCTCGACCCGCAGGAGCCCTTTCTCGCGGCAGGCGGCCTCTGACCCGCACCTGACAAAGTCGTCATATGCCATCACCTCGGCGCGTATGAAACCGCGCTCAAAGTCGGTATGGATTACGCCCGCGGCTTGCGGCGCCTTTGCGCCCTTCTCGACCGTCCAAGCGCGCACCTCTTTCTTGCCCACGGTAAAGTAGGTTATCAGACCGAGGAGCCTGTACGCCTCGTGCCCAAGCCTGTCAAGGCCCGACTCGGCAAGCCCGAGACCGGCGAGAAACTCCGCTCTCTCGTCCTCGCTCAGCTCGGCTATCTCAGACTCTATCTTTCCGCAGATGGTAACGAAGCCCGCGCCCTCTCTATCCGCTATCGCCTTTACAGCCTTTGCAGCGGGACTGTGGCCGTCGAGGTCGTCTTCGGCAACGTTTGCGACATAGAGGATGGGTTTTGCGGTCAGCAGGTTCAGGTCTGCCACAAGCGGCGCGGTCTCGTGCGTCAACACGCTCCTTGCGGGCTTACCAGCCTCGAACGCGGCCTTGAGCGCCGCATACACGGGCAGGGCCTCGGCCATGGCCTTATCACCCGTCTTGGCCATCTTCGGCGCCTTGTCAAGCCTGCGCTCGAGCGTATCGAGGTCGGCCAGTATCAACTCGGTCTCTATGACCTCAATATCCCCGGCAGGGTCTATCTGACCTGCCACGTGGACTATATTCGGGTCTTCAAAGCACCGCACAACGTGCGCTATCGTATCCACGGAGCGGATATTGCCGAGGAACTGGTTGCCAAGCCCCTCGCCCTTGGACGCGCCCTTGACTATACCGGCGATATCAACGAACTCGACGGCCGTTGGCAGGACCCTCTCAGGCTTTGCAAGGTCGGCAAGGACCTTGAGCCTGACATCGCGCAGCGGCACCATGCCTATATTCGGGTTGATGGTGCAGAACGGGTAGTTCGACGCCTCTGCGCCGGCAGCGGTCATGGCGTTGAATATCGTGGATTTTCCGACGTTCGGCAGTCCTATTATTCCGCAGTTGAATCCCATGTTCGTTTACGGCCTATGCGGCCTTATCTCCTTGATTGATTATTGTTTGAGTTACCCGACTCTATTCGCTTATGAAACTCCCCCGCCCGCTGCCGTTCTCCTCCACCCTGTGAACAACGCGCCAATCAACGTTGTCGCGTCTAAGCGTCTCCCCGTTGCCTGCGGCTCCTGTAACGCCATGCCCCTGCCGCAAAATGGACGACGACGGCCTGCCAACGGGAGGGTTGGTCAACAGATAGCGCGTTGAAAAATCCAAATGTTTATCCCAGTACTTTGCAGGATTGTCCAAGTATGCCTCAGGGTCAATGGCTTTGGCGGATTCGTCTTTTTTATCGCTTAACTTTTGCGGCGAGACCAACTCATAGTGGACGTGCTGGTCATACTGATTCGCGCCATCAGGCCCCCTGCCTCCCATCTGACCGATAACCTGACCTGCCTCGACTCTATCCCCCTTTTCAACCGTCCTTGTATGAAGGTGCCGTATCCTGTGTCTGAAACCATACATGTCGGTCACCTCGACCATACCATAATCCTTATTAGTGTCCGTGACCTCTCCGGCAATCGGTGAGCCTACGTCAGGATGACTCAGGTTTATGCCGTTCTGACCTACAGCAGCGCCTGACGAATTGCGGTAGTTCATGTCAACGCCGCCATGCCTGCGGCCTTTACGATAGGCGTCAAACCCCTGTCTCTCGCCTCCGGAATGTGTCACTCCTGGCTTATAGATATTGCCGCCTCTCGCCTGCAACGGCAGGATATTTCTCATGACGCCATCGAAGCCGATATTCTCTTCCATCTCCGTCCCTCCTAAACCTGGCATTGCCCACTCTACAGGGCCTTATTCGTCATTCCCGAGGTCTTAGTCGGGAATCAATACTGCTTAAGATACAAAAAAGACTGGATTCCCGCCTAAAGATTGTTAGAATGACGCATAAATGATTTTACCCCTTGTTAATTAAAGCTGCCGCAGATACCCTTTGTGCCATAAACCTTAATCCAACCGCGCTTACCATGCATGAAGACCTCGATCCTGCGGCCTTCTTCGTAATCCCCTTCTTCGCCTCCGCTTTCAGCCATGGATACTTGCACAACCAACTCCAACGCCCCATCCTGATCTATATCTATCACGCCGCCGAGGCTGAATGCAGGCTGGATGTATTCGCCAAAGGCGACCGCTTCCGCCTTGCCCATCCCTAATACGGTAAAGAGTACCTCCTTGGAATCTCGAGCCACATAAGCATCCGCAGCCCCGGCATCTCTGAATCTATACCCTACGTCTACAATATAGATGCCGACAAGGTCCTTCTCACCATCGCCATCTATGTCGATTGCTCTCAAGTACTCAAGCCCACCCTCACCTTCCGACACTATATCGAAGGGTACCCCCCTATGCAAATGCCTCAGGTCGTTTTTTATGCGCCTCATGGCCTCTCCGAAGAGACTGGCCTTCGCGGCCTCAAGCGCCTTTACCTTGTCAGCCTCACTCACCACGAACCCCTTGCCCTTTATGAAGTCCTTAATTCCGCTCGGCGCCGCTATCCCCTTCAGCAGCGCAAAATCCTCGAAGTCATGGTTGAACGTATACAACGCGGCAGCATTCTTCGAGTACTCGGGATCATCCGTATACCTGCCATCGCCGATTATATTCGACATCATCTTTTGCGAATAGCAATTCCTGACTATCTTAAGTTTTACGTCGCGCAGCCCGCCTGCCCTTTCTCTGCCCCTGTAGACGGTGAAGGCCCTGCCGCTTGCATATTCCTTGTTGAGACCATCAAGCAGCTTTCTCTCCTCGTCGCTCATCACTTCCACGAAGTTGCGGCCCGAGGCCGCATACTTCAGATACGGGTCAACAAGCTTGCCGTCTTTGACGATGAAGAGCGCCGTAAAGTCACTGAAACGCATGCTCGGTTGATACAGATACAACCCCTCCGGTATCTTCACCGCAAAAGGTTGATCTACTGCATGCGCCTCTACGGCACAGAAAAGAATTAAAAAGAACGGTAATATTCGCTGGACGCTCTTCATCCGTTGCCTCCATCCCGACATTTCACACGGATGTGCATCTCGCACACATCAGACTTTTCGCCGTCACTCGCTTATGAAATACCCGTGCGTCTTCCCTGTGCCGAAGTCTATCCGCCAGACCTTGTTACCCTCGCGCCTCAATGTGTCGCCAAGCCCCGGCCGTATCGTCAACCCCTGTGGGAGTCCCTTAAGCGCCTTGAGCGTCGCAGGGTCGAGATTATGTGACGGCGTAAGCGGAACACCCCTGAGTTCTTTCCAGGGGTCTGTCTGAATTTCATACGCCTCTTTATGGGTGCTGTTGAGATATGCCCTGTTGTTTTTAAAACCGCTCTTATGGTCTTTATCAATTAAAAAATCTTGAAGTTGACCAGTTGACGCATATGCCCCTGTATGCCACAGACCATATGCGATCTCCGTTTGGTTATAATCCTTGAATTCAGAGGAGCCCTCAAACTTTTTTGTCCGGTCCATAACATAAGGTATCCACGCACCCATGACCGCAATCTGCGCGTCAGGGTCTTGCCTGCTTGAGTCAGGCTTAAGATGCGCGTTGAACTTTTTGTTATAAAGATTAACCGCATCCGACCATGTTTTATCGTTAAACTGCCCCAATCCTTCAGCCGTGCTTTTTGGGTCAGTACTCTTCGCCTTCGGGTCAAAGCCGGACTCTACCCCCATCGTGGCTATGCCAAAGGCAATTTCCTTATCCGTCAGGCCCATCTCCTTCCACCTGGACTCGGCCTTGGATATGACGGCGTTCTTCTGCTCGTTAGTGACTTGGCCTATCCCGCGTCCTTTCTTGCCCTGTATCGTATCCCATCTCGTCGGCATGGCGTTACCTCCCCTTCTTGATATATCTCTTCATTAATATCGGCTTCTCGCCGTAGTCATTATGAAACGCCGCATCCCATTTGTCGCGTGTCATAAGGAGAGAAAGAATCCTATCCCTTTGTTCATCATTCGATGACATCGGCATGCGCTTGATATTATCAAGCGCGAGTTCGCCCGACAGAAATCCATAGATATAATATGCGTCAGACTTCTTTTTACGCTTTTTTAATTTTTCGCGCGCGAAGAGGGGCTTATAAAGAGCCGGGGTAAAGTCCACGTGGATTCGGTCGTCTTTTATCTCAAGAAACAAATCAAAATCAGGTCCAAAGTAAAAACCAGCCGAAATCCATATCTTAACCTCGGGATTACCATCATTGTCAATATCCTGAACCTTTGTCCATATCGGGGTTGGAGGCGACTGCGTCCTTGTTCCGGCAAACGCTGACATGAAATCCAATCCATACGAAAACTCACCACCCTCTCCTCGCACAGACGCCATGCTAATCACATCAAGCAACTCAACGCTTCTTGCCTTAAACCTGAAGAGATACATACGACGAATAAGACTTTGCGATCCAAAGTTCCAACAATCCATGAGAAAATAAGACTTATAGAGACCAAAATTACATTCGCCTCCTGGGTCAACCCATGAACCCTCTTTTCCCTCCACACTGACGTAATAAATGACCTCGTCATTGACGATAATACCGGCCTTGCTCGTAAGAGCATATTCAAGCCTGCCTTCGTATGTCTCCTGAAAATCATATCTAAACATCCCGGCCTTTATATTCTTGCCCGGAATGGATACAACCTCATCAGGACTCGTCTCGCTCAGGTCAAACTCGCCTGCTTCCGCCGCATGGATGACGGGCAATAGAAAAAACACGGCAAAGCAAAAGACCCATCTCAATTTTCTCATCTGAGACCTCCCAAGACCACATAGAGGAATATGCCCGTTTATAACATATAGTGTTTCTTTTCTACCCTCTGAAACGTAATGCCTTTATTGGTTTTTGAATCGTCCTTACGCCAGTTACGCGCTCACGAAATCGTCACGTCAGAATGTGCATGTTGTGCACATATCATCAGTGACCGAGGCTTTCCCTGATATTTGTTTAACCGTTATCGTACCCCAATCTGACATGACGCTACCTCCCTTTCTTGATATATTTCTTCAGCAATACAGGTTTATCACCGCCGTGATTATGAAACGCCGCATCCCATTTGTCACGATACTTAAGGAAAGAGATAATCCTTTCTCTTTGTCCTTCACGCGACTCTGACATGACCTTGATATCGTCAAGCGTGAGTTCGCCAGCCAAAAACCCGTAGATATAATATGCGCTGGTCTTCTTCTTGCGCTTCTTCAGCTTTTCTCGCTCGAAGAGAGGCTTGTAGAGCGCCGGATTTAAGTCCACATGCAGCCGGTCGTTTTTTATCTCAAGATATAGTTCGGGTATCGCGTTAGGTAAAATAACAATCTTGACCTCAGGATTGCCGTCATTGTCAATGTCCTGAACCTTTGTCCATGCCGGGGTTGGCGGAGACTCCGTCCACTCTCCGTCTATCACAGACATGAAATCTGACCCATACATCTCACCTTTTCCCCCCGAATACCCCATACTAATCATATCAAGCAACTCAACGTTCGTCCCCTTGAGCCTGAAAAGATACATCATCCGGTTGTGACTTGACCAGTGGCTCCAGCTATCCATGAGAACATAATCCTTGTATACGCCAAAGTTGTTGTCTCCTCCAGGGTCAACACCAGAGTGTTCCATTCCCTCCTCGCTGACGTAATAAATTACCTCGTCATTAACGATAATACCGGCCTTGTTCGTCGATTCATCCTCTATCTTGCCTTCGTTTACCTCTTGATAATCATAGCGGAACATCCCGGCCTTTATATTCTTGCCCGGAATGGATACAACCTCTCTTGGACTCGTCTCACTCAGGTCAAACTCGCCTGCTTCCGCTGTAGTAATGGCGGCCAGCAGAAAGAAGACAAAGGCCCATCTCAGTTTTTTCATCCGAAACCTCCCAAAACCGCTTGAGAAATATGCCCGTTTATAACATATAGTGTTTCTTTTCTACCCCCTTCAACGTAATAACATGATTTTAATACTAAAAACAGCTAAAGTTATTCTACCCCCGCCCCTTTCCCCGCGTGCAAAAAAAAGGGCCGGCGGGTCTACCGCCGGCCCTGAAAAAACAAAGCGCCGGAACTCAGATAAGCAGCGGCGCGATGATAAGCGCGACTATGGACATGAGCTTGATAAGGATGTTCATGGCCGGGCCTGATGTGTCCTTGAACGGGTCTCCGACGGTATCGCCGACGACCGCGGCCTTATGCGTATCCGAACCCTTGCCGCCGAACTCGCCCTTCTCAATGTACTTCTTTGCGTTATCCCATGCGCCGCCCGCGTTGGCCATGAAGATGGCAAGGAGGACGCCGGTCACGGTCGCGCCCGCAAGCATGCCTGCGAGGGCGCTCGGCCCAAGCACAAAACCCATCACCACAGGCGCAAGCACGGCAAGCAGGCCAGGCGCTATCATCTCGGTAAGCGCGGCCTTTGTGCAGATGTCAACGCACTTGTTGACGTCCGGCTTTACGCCCGGCTTGCCCTCGAGAAGGCCGGGTATCTCCTTGAACTGGCGTCTTATCTCATTGACCAGCTTGAACGCGGCATTACCCACGCTCGTCATGGTAAGAGCGCCTATGTAGAACGGGATGATGCCGCCGACAAGCAGGCCGATAACGACATACGGGTCCGTGAGCGAGACCTGAAAGGGCACGCCGGTCTTGACCGCGATAGTCTCGCCAAAGGCGGTGAAGAGGGCCAGCGCGGTCAGGGCCGCCGAGCCTATGGCAAAACCCTTGCCTATGGCCGCCGTGGTGTTGCCGAGCGCGTCAAGGCTGTCGGTTATTGCGCGGACGTCCTTGCCCAAGCCGCTCATCTCGGATATGCCGCCGGCGTTATCGGCCGTCGGTCCGTATGCGTCAACCGACATGATGATGCCGGTCGTGGCGAGCATGCCGACCGCCGCAACCGCTATCCCGTAGATACCGGCAAAGTAGTTGGAGATGAATATCGCGATGCAGATGGATATGACCGGGAACGCGGTTGACTGCAACCCGATCGCCAGGCCGGTGATGATATTGGTGGCAGGGCCTGTCTTGGATGCCTCGGCTATCCTTGCCACCGGCTTGGATGACGTAAAGTACTCCGTTATCAGACCGATGGCTATGCCCGCTATGCAGCCTGCGGCCATGGCCCAGTAGGCCGATATGGAGACGCCGACCACGCCGGTTATAAAGTAGCCGAAGATAAGAAAGATTATGGTGGTCAGGAAGGTCGCGTAACGAAGAGCCGCCGCCGGATCAAACCTCTCGAGGATATTCATGGCGAGTATGCCTATCATAGACGCCACAAGGCCCGCCATGACGAGGACAACCGGGTATGACATAAGGGCCGCCGCAGTGCCAAACTTCGAGATTGAGCCACCCGCAATTGCCGTAGCGCCGAGCGCTATCGTCGCTATGATAGCGCCGACATACGATTCGAATATATCCGCGCCGAGGCCCGCCACGTCTCCGACGTTATCGCCGACGTTATCGGCTATGACGCCGGGGTTACGCGGGTCGTCTTCAGGGATACCCGCGTCCACCTTGCCTGCGAGGTCGGAACCCACGTCCGCAGTCTTGGTAAAGATGCCGCCGCCGACCCTCGCAAAGAGGGCTATGGAAGACGCGCCCATTGCAAAACCGTTGATTACGGAGGCCGTCTCCGGCTGACCGTAGAAGAGGAAGAGGATGCCGACGCCTATAAGACCGAGGGAAGCGACCGAAAGACCCATGACCGAGCCGCCGAAGAAGGCCGCGGACAGGGCGCGCGCCATATTGGGCTTGTGCCTGTTGGCCGCCTCAGCCGTTCTTACGTTTGCCTTTGTCGCGCCCTTCATGCCGAAGAACCCGGCAAGCATGGAGCAGATGCCGCCGCCTATGTATGCAATCCCGGTCGGGATGTTTATGAAGATGCCGAGCAGTATCGCGATTATCACAAGAAAGACGCCGATTATCGAATACTGCCGCTTCAGGTAGACCATTGCCCCGTCGTGTATAAGCGCCGCTATCTCCTTCATCTTGGCGTTACCGTCCGGCATCTTGACGATATGCAGATAGATAAAGAGCGTCATTATGAGACCCGCCACGCCGAGAAACGGCGCATAGAATATTAAGCCCTGCATAGTATTCGGATTCCTCCCTCTTTATTGTTATATTGCCGCACAGGCCGCCGGTTTGCGAGCTTCAGTCACCGGTTATCGGTTATCTGAAATGACCGGGGCGTATATCCCCGTTGCAGATAACGGCTAACCGAAGACCGATTTTTAAAGGCCGCATCAAAAAAGCTTGTGGCCTATGCGGCTGCTATGACGTCTTGCCGTTGTCGAGGCCAGCCGCAGGGTTAAACCTGTTCATTGCCGCCGCAATGCCGTGGGTCAGGATGGTCTCGATGCAGGCTACTCCGCGTCCGAGCATCTCGTCGAGCCCGTGAAGCTGCGCAGTATCAAACGGCGCAAGCACATAGTCCGCAAGGCTCATCCGGCCGCTGACCGGTCTGCCTATGCCGAGGCGGAGCCTTAAAAAGTCCGTGGACCCGAGGCAACGGCTGATGGAGTCGATGCCCTTATGCCCGCCGGTAGAGCCGTTGCTGCGCAACCGGAGCCTGCCAAATGGCAGGTCGCAGTCGTCATAGGCCACGATTATAGATTCCACAGGCGCCGGACGCCTCTCGAGCAAGGCGGCCAGAGGCTCGCCGCTGCGGTTCATGAAGGTCTGCGGTTTGACGACGATTACCTCGCGCCCGCATATTGCGCCTTCACAGATATCCGCCGGACCGGCGTTGGCGAACCTCAGGTTGTATACATCCGCAAGCCGGTCAGCGAGCATGAACCCGGCGTTATGCCGCGTCGCCTCGTAGACCTTCCCGGGATTTCCAATACCCGCTATGAGATACAAAAGACCGCGCCTCTGATTCGTTATCAGGGCGGCACAGGCGCGATGCCGGGCCGCCCTGAATATTTACAGTTAAAAAAAAGAGGCGTCGTAAGCCGCTGCCACAGCGCATTCACGCCGCCAGGAGCGCAGTCCTTACTCTTCCTTCGACTTCGGCTCTTTTTCCTTCTCTTCAAAGCTCTTTGCAAGCTCGGCCTGAACCTCTTCAGCCGTCTTCGGCGCGACCTCGGCCGTCGGCGAGACCACCGATACAAGGGTCGCCATCGGGTCGGCTACCGCCCGCGAGCCCTGCGGCAGGGTCAGGTCCTTGATGTGCAGCGAATGGCCGACGTTAAGGCTGGTCACGTCTATATCCAGGCCGGTCGGTATCTGGCCGGGAAGGCACTCTATCCTGACCGTCCTCGACTCAAGCTGTATGATGCCTCCGAAGGCCAGACCAACGGCCTTGCCTGTTACATGTATCGGGACCTCGACGACTATCTTATGGTCCATCTGTATCTGAAGGAGATCTACGTGCTCAAGCGTGCCCCTGAGCGGATGACGCCTGACGGCCTTGAACATGGCCATCCTCGGCTTGGTCTCGCCCTCAAGATTCAGGCTCACAAGCACGTTGCCGCCCGCTGACGTATGCAGCACCTTTTCCATCTCCTTGCCCGCGACGGCAATCGGCATTGCGCCTTCTATCCCGGGACCATAGATGACTCCCGGCACGCTGCCGGCCGTGCGGAGCCTGCCTGCGGCGCCTTTGCCCGTGGCGCTTCTTTTCTGTGCCGTCAAATTAATCTGTTCCATCTCATCCTCCGTTCCTGCTTGATGCGGAATAGACCCGTCAACGGGCCTCTTCCTGTGCCATGCGGCCTTCCGCGGCTTGCGCCCCATAGGCCGATTTTATCCGTTTGCCAACTATCGCCACTGCCGCGCACAACAAATGCCGTCCATTTCCCGGCTTAAACAAAAAGCGAGCTTACCGACTCGCCAAAGTGTATCCTCTTTATCGACTCGCCGAGCAAAGGCCCGACCGAGAGCCTCTTTATCTTCGCGGAGCGGGTGTCGTCCCGCTCAGGCACCGTGTTCGTCACAACGAGCTCTTCGATTGGCGACTTCTCTATCCGCTCCATCGCGGGGCCCGACAGCACGGCGTGCGTGCAGCAGGCGAATATATGCTTTGCGCCGTTCTCTTTAAGCGCGCCCGCGGCCTGTGTTATCGTCCCGGCGGTATCTATCATGTCGTCAAGGAGTATGGCCGTCTTGCCCTCGACGTCGCCTATGATGTTCATCACCTCTGAGACGTTCGGCCTCGGGCGCCTCTTGTCTATTATGGCTATGGCCGAGCCGAGCCTCTTCGCAAACGCCCGCGCCCTCTCAACGCCTCCGGCGTCCGGAGGGACGATTACTATGTCGTCCTGAAACTTCTTCTTTATATAATCCAGCAAGACAGGCATGGCATAGAGATGGTCGACCGGTATATTGAAGAAACCCTGTATCTGCCCCGCGTGAAGGTCCACGCAGACGACCCTCGTGGCCCCGGCCGTGGTTATAAGGTCGGCGACGAGCTTCGCGGATATCGGCGTCCTCGGCGCGACCTTCCTGTCCTGCCTCGCATACCCGTAGTACGGTATGACCGCGGTGACGGAGAAAGCCGAGGCGCGCTTCAGCGCGTCGAGCATTATCAGAAGCTCCATCAGGTTGTTGTTGCACGGCATGGAGATGGATTGAACGACGTAGACCTCAACCCCCCTGACGCTCTCCTTGATATCCACGCTTATCTCGCCGTCGCTGAAGCTCTTGACCTCGGATTTGCCGATGGTCATGCCGAGGGTCTCGCATATCTCGTTCGCGAGCGGCTTATTGGCGTTGCCGGAAAATATCTTTATCCTGTCCATCGTCACCCTCTTGATTGATTTGTTGACAAGGTGAGTCTCGCGAATACGTTACGATGCCGGCCGTTTGAAAAAGTAAAAACCCATGTCTGAATATATCCGTCGCGCGACATCCGCGAAAGAGCCGCTGACTGACGATATGTGGGACAGCCCGCGCGCCCAAACTGCCGCGATAATTGGTTGGGGCGGCAGGATTCGAACCTACGAATGCGGGGATCAAAACCCCGTGCCTTACCGCTTGGCGACGCCCCAGGGGTTATTCACAGGTGGCTGAATATATTTTCGGCCGTTCCGCACCCCATCAGGATTCAGCAGAACAAGGCCTTAGGCATAATATGCCGCAGAAAATCAGACATGAAGGTCTGAACAGCAAAAGGCCGGGCCTTGTCGCCATCACAGGCCCTCGGCCACATAAACGAGATATCCGCCGTCCAGACCGGCCTTGAGGGTCTCGGCCGCCGCATGCGCCTGTGCCCGCCCACGGAAAAGACCGAAGACGGTCGGCCCGCTGCCGGACATGAGCGCGCCAACGGCGCCCGCGGACAAAATGGCGTCCTTAATCGCGCGAATCTCAGGGTGGAGGCCGAATGCCGCCGCCTCAAGGTCGTTTACCATGACCGTTACGAGCTTATCCGGATTTTCAAAGACCTCACCAGAATATGTTAGGATATAATCTTGCATGGCCTTTGTCAAGTCCAAATTCTTGTAGACCAAGGCAGTGGATACCTCAAAACCCGGGTTTACAAGGACGTACCAGTAGCGCGGGAGCGAGACGGGCTCAAGCACCTCGCCCCTGCCTGTTGCGATGGCCGGGGTTCCGAGGATGAAAAAGGGCACATCAGAGCCGATGGATGCGCCGATGCGCATCAGTTCGTCCGCGCCGAGGCCCGCGTCAAGAAGCGTATTGAGCCCCATCAATACCGAGGCCGCATCCGAACTGCCGCCGCCGAGGCCCGCGCCCGCCGGGATATTCTTTTTGATATCTATACCGGCCCGGCAGGTTATCCCTGTATGGTTTAAAAAAAGCTCCGCGGCCCGCCACGCGAGATTGGTATTGTCGGCCGGCACGGCCGGGTTGGAGCAGCTCAGGGTTATGCCTGTGCCGTCGTCGACGCGAATGGTTATCTCGTCATGGATGGAGACGGGCTGCATGAGGGTGGAGATGTCATGATAGCCGTCCTGCCTCTTTCTGAGGACGCGCAGTATCAGGTTGACCTTGGCGGGCGCGAAAAGGGTGACGCTGCGGCTCATTTAAGGATAAGGTCTGTCTTTTTCGGGCCGTCCTTGTCATGACGGTTGCCGATTACATAGCCGAGGATGGAAAAACTCGTGGTCTCGTCAAACGTCAGCGTCCACCAGGACTTCTTCGCGACGTCTATCGGTTCGTCCGTCTTATCGTGATTATTCGTATCCGCCATCACATCACCTTTGGGTTATAGGCCGCATCTTTCGGATTAAATCAGCATTCCGTCTACTCAACGCTTCGAGCGGCACAGGGTTTAGCAGGTTGTTAAAAAACACTCCGTCCCGTTCAGGCTGTTCAAAAAGCTCCCGACCCATCCTTCGGATGGGTGCCCCGAAGGCATCGAGGAGCGAGGAATGAGGCGTATTTTGTCCATACGCCGCAGTGACGAGCCGGGGCACCCACGCCAAGCGGCGTGGGTCGGATAACGCAGTAGATGGAGCTTTTTCAACAGCCTGCTATAAGTGACTGACCGCGGCAATGGCCATATCCATAACCGGCGTCGGACACAGGCCAAGTACCATCGTCGAGACAGCCGTTATGAAAATAATGATATTATAGGCCAGCGTGGACGGCGCCTGCGTCACCGGGGCCATGTCGTCGAGCGCGTCCGGCTCCTTCATGTACATATAGAAGATGACCTTGGCGTAGAAGAAGAGCGAAATGACGGTTGATATCACGCCTATCGCCGCAAGCCAGTAATACCGCGCCTCTATGGCCGAGGCCAGTATGAAGAACTTCGCCGTAAAACCGCCGGTCGGAGGGATGCCGGCCAGAGAGAGCAGGAAGAGGGCCATGACAAAGGCCAGCACGGGCCTGCGCCCGGCCAGACCTTTATAGTCGCTTATGGACTTGCCCGTGCCGTCGTTCCTGGCCATGAGCGCGACTACGGTGAACGCCCCCATGTTCATGAAGGCATAGACGAACATATAGAACATGACGCCGGCGCTGGCGAACCCGTTCATCACCACCACGCCGATGAGTATGATGCCGGCGTGAGCAATGGAACTGTAGGCCAGCATCCTGACGATGTTTTTCTGCTGAATAGCTACCGTCGCGCCGACGAGCATGGTCGCTGCGGACAGTATCCACAGGAGGCCCGCCCAATGGGCGTGGAATTCATGGAACGCGCCGCCGAAGAACCGGAGGAAGAACGCGAACGCCGCCGCCTTCGACCCTACGGACAGGAGCGCGGTCACCGGCGTGGGCGCGCCCTCGTAAGCGTCCGGAGACCAGAGGTGGAACGGGAACGCCGCGATCTTGAAGGCAAAGCCCGCGACGAGCATGATGATGGCTATGAGCAGGTAATGGTTCGCGCTTGAAAGGTTTACACCCATACGGGCGATCTCGGTAAGGTTTGTCGTGCCTGCAAAGCCGTATGTGAAGGTGATGCCGTAGAGCAGGATGCCGGACGAGAACGCGCCGAGTATGAAGTATTTGAGCGCGCCCTCCGCCCCGGTGGCGGAGCGCCTCATGGCGACGAGGATGTAGAAAGAGAGCGACATCAATTCAAGGCCGACGTATAAGTTCACGAGGTCGTTCGCCGAGGCCATGACCATCATGCCTATCGTGGCGAATATGATGATGTAGTAGTACTCGCCGCGCTCGGAGGATATCTTCCTCAGATAATCGTTGGATATGACGACCGCGAAGATGGCGGCTATGATGAAGACTACGTTAAAGAAGGCCGCGTACGCGTCGGCTATGACCATGCCGCCGAAGGCCGGAGCGGGGTCTACGGTCGTGGCGGCCACGGGCAGGATGAGGACAAGGCCGATGAGCGTGACGATGCCCAGGCTGAACTTGTTCTCCCGCTTTAAAAAGAAGTCGATGACCATGAGCACGATGGCGAGGACGGTCATGAGCGCCACCGGCGCCACCGCGTTCAGGTTCACGTTAAGGGTCTGCATTATCGCCGCGTTATTGAATATCATATGGACAACACCCGCCTTTTAAAACCTTTTAGCCGCGCATCGCGAAACGGCTTCATCCGAACCTGACCGCTTCCCCAAGCCTCCGGATGCAGACCTGAGGGGCTGCGCTGCATACCCATCTGTCAACCGTAGCTCAGGGCTTAAACTTCCCCCTTTAAAAAAGGGGGATTGAGGGGGATTAGCCCTGACAGGTGCAGACCTGAAGGTCTGCACCGCAAAAGATCTGACACACCGGCGTGAACAACAACACTACCGGCCCACCCGGGATGCAGGGGCCTGCGGCTCGACAGCCGCGACCACCGGCGGCTGGGCCGCAGCCAGGGCCTTCTTTGAATTCACGTCAACGAGTCTTACCACCTCGTTCAACGAGGCGTCCATCGATTTGATGAAGACCTTGGGACAAAGCCCTATCCAGAAGATGAGTATCAGCAGCGCCGCGCCTGTGATAATCTCCCTGAAGCACAGGTCTTCCAACACATGTTTGCCGTTATAGAAGAAATCGCCCATGAATACCCTCTGGAAGAGCCACAAGAGGTAGACCGCGCCAAGCAGGACGCCGACAACTGCGAATACCGCATAGAGCGGATACGCCTGGAACGCGCCTATGAGGATGAACAACTCCCCGACGAAACCGTTGGTCGACGGCAGGCCCATCGAGGAAAGGACGGTTATCAGGAAGAACGCGCCGAAGACGGGCATCGTCTTCATCAACCCCTTGTAATCGCCGATATTCCTCGTGTGAGTCCTCTCGTAAATCATGCCGACGAGAAGGAAGAGCGCGCCGGTCGAGACGCCGTGGTTTATCATCTGAAGGAGCCCGCCCCTGAAGCCGTCGATATTGAGGGCGAAGATGCCGAGCATCACGAAGCCCATGTGGCTGACGCTGGAATATGCAACGACCTTTTTCATGTCCTTCTGCGCTATGGTCACGAGCGCGCCGTAGATGATGGCTATGATGGAGATGACCATCAATAGAGGCGCGAACCGCATCGAGGCGTTGGGCAGAAGGGGCAGGCTGAAGCGCAGGAACCCGTAGGTGCCGAGCTTCAAAAGAACGGCCGCGAGCACGATACTGCCCGCCGTAGGCGCCTCGGTGTGCGCGTCCGGCAGCCACGTGTGGAGCGGGAAGAGCGGCACCTTGACGGCAAACCCCAGGAAGAAGGCAATGAATATCCAGAACTGCACCGCCGGTATCACCGGGTTCTGGAAGAGTATCGTGGAATCGAACGTGTAGACCCCGGTCGCCGCGCCGTGATAGAAGTAGAGCACAAGCACGCCGAGCAGCATGAAGAGCGAGCCGACGAAGGTGAATATGAAGAACTTTATCGCCGAGTAGAGCTTCCTGCCGCCGCCCCAGATGCCGATAATAAATACCATCGGCAGGAGCACGGCCTCCCAGAATATGTAGAAGAGGAAGAGGTCCATGGACATGAAGACGCCGAGCGAGCAGGTCTCGGTAAAGAGGAGCATCGCCATGAACCACTTGAACTTGACCTTGATGTCGTTCCACGAGGCGAGCACGCAGACGATGGTCACGAGCGTCGTAAGGAGCACCAGCAGGAGCGTGATGCCGTCGACCCCGAGGATGTAGTTTATCCCGAACCGCTTTATCCAAACGCCGCGCTCAACCCACTGAAGCCCGGGGTTGGCGGTATCGTAGGTAAGCGGCAGATAAAGCGAGAAGACGAACTCGAGAAGAGAAAAGCCCAGCGCGCTCCACCTGATAAGCTCGCGCCTCTCCGGTCTGGCGAAGAATATGATAAGGAGCGCGCCAACCGCGGGCAGGAATATCAGTGTCGATAGTATGGGAAATGTCGCCGCTATTTCGTGCATAACGCCTGTCATCCGATTTCTATTGTTACGGCCGTCTCTTGCCGGCCATGCATCCTGCTTCGTCGCTGCGACAAACCCGCATCGCTCACATCAGGGCAAATCCCCCTCACTCCCCCGTGTGCGCTAACGTTCTGTCTTTGGCGCCTTTTTCAAAGGGGGAAGTTTAAGCCCTGAGCTGCGCTAATTCGCCGTGACGGCTATTCATGTACCGCCGCAACATGCGCGTCAGCCCCGGCCTGCGCCTGCGCATCCGGCTTAGCCGCGCCGTTACGCGGAATCTCAACCGTCATTCTCCCGCTGCCTGCTATCATATCCATCACGGCCTGATTGCGCTCAATCATCTCCGTCAGGTGAGCGGTCGAGGCGCGGGTCAATTTAAGGAAGTGGCCGGGGAATATGCCCATCCAGAATATCAAAATGATAATCGGCGCGAGCGTCACTATCTCTCTCGGACTCAGGTCCTTCAACCCCGCATTCTCGGCATGCGTGACCTTGCCGAACCAGACACGCTGATACATCCAGAGCATATATGCGGCCCCGAGTATGACCCCGGTCGCGCCTATGGCCGCCATCATGACGTTGGCCCTGAAAAGTCCGACGAGTATCATTATCTCGCCCACGAACCCGTTCGTGCCGGGAAGCCCGATGGACGAGAAGAATATGACGAGCGCAAGCGTCGCATATACCGGCATGACCTTTGCCAACCCGCCGAAATCGGCTATCTCCCTGGTGTGGCGCCTCTCGTATATCATACCGATGAGGAGGAAGAGCCCGCCGGTGGACACGCCGTGGTTTATCATCTGCAGCACGCCGCCGTCTATACCCTGCTGGTTCATGGCGAATATGCCGGCCATGACCGCGCCGAGGTGGCTTACGCTCGAGTATGCGACGAGCTTCTTGATGTCTTTCTGCGCCATGGCGAGAAACGCCCCGTATACGATGCCGACGACGGCAAGCAGGACTATGAACGGCGCAAATGTATAGGACGCCTGCAGCGTCAGCGGCAGGTTGAAGCGCAGAAAGCCGTACGTCCCCATCTTGAGCAGTATGGCCGCAAGTATGACGCTGCCCGCCGTAGGCGCCTCGACGTGCGCGTCCGGCAGCCACGTATGGAACGGGAAGACCGGCACCTTGATGGCGAAACCGAGGAAGAAGGCCAGGAAGACCCACCACTGGAGGTCGTACGAATAAGTGACCTCGTAGAGCTTAAGCAGGTCGAAGGTATAGACCCCTGTGGCCTTGCCGTGCGCGAAGTAGAGCGCTATGATGGCGGCAAGCATGAATACGCTGCCGAAGAGCGTGTAGAGGAAGAACTTTATGTTGGCGTAGAGCTTGCGCTTGCCGCCCCATACGCCTATGAGGAAGAACATCGGCACAAGGCCTATCTCCCAGAAGAGGAAGAAGAGTATCATGTCCAGCGCCACGAAGACGCCGACCATCCCGGTCTCGAGTATCAGGATGTGTATCATGAACTCCTTGACGCGCTCTTCCACGGCCGTCCACGAGCATAGCACCGCGATGACCGAGGTGAGCGTAATCAGGAGCATCAGGAGGAGGCTTATCCCGTCCATGCCCACGAAGTACTGCACGCCTATCCAGGGTATCCAGTCGTACCTTTCCACGAACTGCATCTTGTACGTTGACGTATCGAAGTAAAAGAGCAGCAGGAGCGAGGCTATGAAATTGACGAGCGTGAACCCGAGCGCGGTCATGCGTATGGCGTCTTTCTCCTCCCTGGGGAAGAAGAAAAGCGCTATCGCCCCGGCAAGCGGGATGGCTATAAGGAGCGAGAGTATGGGAAAATTAAGTGTGTTTTCTATCATGCCGTCTTACCGGTTACAGGATTCGGACTGCCCGTCCGCCTTTTTCTTTCGAGTGGCGCATCCGGCCCAATCGCCGCTCGTGCGCCTTTATGGTTATCAAACTTCACGTCGTGCAGCGGGTCTTGCCGATGCTTCCGCTCACATGATTATCTACACCCGCGATCAGCGCAAACAGGTCTTTTCACGGCAACGCTAATACCCAAGTATAAAACCACCAAAGATTACGATAAGTCCAAGGACGAATACCAGCGCATAGTGCTGTATCTGACCGGACGAGAGCCTCCTCAATATCCTGCCGTCCAGCGAGACGCCGGTAGCCATCGAGTTGACAAGGCCGTCAATGACATAGATATCGAACTTGTGCGAGAGCCACGCGGCAAAGCGGGTCAGCCAGCCGGCCCCGTTGACCATGCCGTCCAGGACGCCGAGGTCGAACCTCAGACACGCGGCGCAGGCCCTCTTTATCGGGTTTACTATGCAGGCGTCGTAGATCTCGTCCACGTACCACTTGTTGTAGAGCAAGGTATAGAGGCCGGAGAACTTCGAGGCCATGACCTCGGCCTTCCAGAACGACGGCGCATACTTCTTCATCGGCTCATAATACATGAGCGAGGCGAGGAAGATGCCCAGCGCGCCCACGCATACGGATACTATCATCAGGATAAACTCAAGCCCGCCGTATATGGCCTCCGAATCATGCGCCGCCGCGCCCTGATGGTTTACAACCGCCGCGCCGTGGGAGAAGACGGAGTTAAGGAAGTGATGCGCCGCCGTGCCCTCCTCAAAGAACGGTATGCCGACGACCCCGCCCGTAACCGCAAGCACCGCAAGGATTATAAGCGGCACTGTCATCGACTTCGGAGATTCGTGTATGTGATGTTTGGTATGCTCGTCCGCCCTGCACTCTCCGGTAAAGGTCATAAAGACCTGCCTGAACATATAGAACGCGGTCATGCCGGCGGTGACGAGCCCTGTTATCCAGATATAGATATGGCCTTTTTCAAAGACCTCCCACAGTATCTCGTCCTTGCTCCAGAACCCGGCAAGCGGCGGTATGCCGGCTATCGCAACCGCCCCGATGATGAAGGTCGTTGACGTAAACTTGAGATGTTTGTGCAGACCGCCCATCTTCCTCATGTCCTGCTCGCCGCTCATCGCGTGTATGACGCTGCCGGAGCCGAGGAAGAGCAGGCCCTTGAAAAAGGCGTGGGTCATAAGATGGAAGACGCCCGCCGTATAGGCCCCGACGCCGACCGCCGCGAACATGTAGCCGAGCTGGCTGACGGTCGAGTAGGCCAGCACCTTCTTTATATCGTTCTGAACGAGGCCGATTGAGGCGGCAAAGAACGCCGTGAATATGCCTACGGAGGCGACTATCTCTCCGGTAAAGGGCGCAAGCGAGTAGAGCGCGTTGTTGCGCGCCACCATATATACGCCGGCCGTGACCATCGTGGCCGCGTGTATGAGCGCGCTGACCGGGGTCGGGCCTTCCATCGCGTCAGGCAGCCAGACGTAGAGCGGGAACTGCGCCGACTTGCCGCACGCGCCAACGAAAAGAAGGAGCGTTATTATGGTGATTGTCGCCGGGTCGATGGAGCCGGCATGAGCAAAGACCTCGCCGTAGTTGAGCGAGTGGATGCCTGAGTCCGAGAGGGTCCAGAAGAGCAGGAAGAGGCCGAGTATGAACCCGAAGTCTCCGACCCTGTTGACGACAAAGGCCTTTTTGCCCGCGTCACTCGCGGACTTCTTTTCATACCAAAAACCGATGAGTAGATAGGAGCACAGGCCGACGCCCTCCCACCCCAGGAACATGACAAGGTAGTTGCCGCCGAGCACAAGCATGAGCATGAAGAAGACGAAGAGGTTCAGGTACGAGAAGAACCTCCAGAAGGCCTTGTCATGGTGCATGTACCCGGTCGAATACACATGGATGAGAAAACCCACGCCGGTTACGACGAGTATCATGAGCGTCGAAAGCGGATCGACGAGGAAGTTGATGTCCACGGAGAATTGCCCGCTGGTCATCCAGTTGTAGACCGATACCTCTATGGAGCGCTCGTGCACGGGCAGACTGATGATATGGACGAATATCGAACAGGCGATGATGAACGAGACCCCCATCAGGGCGCTTGCAAGAACGCCGACGGTGGTCTTGCTGAGCCTCGACCCGAAAACCCCGTTGATGAACGCTCCGATGAGCGGCAGCAGCGGTATCAGCCAGACGTATTGGACCATGATCAACCCCTCAGCTCGTCAATCTCGTCTACGTTGACCGTGCGCCTGGCCCTGTAAACGGTGACGAGAATGGCAAGACCTATCGCTACCTCGGCAGCGGCAACGGTGATATTGAATATGACGAAGACCGTGCCGTTAAGGGAGCGCAGAAAATACGAGAACGCCGCAAGGCTTATGTTGACGGAGTTGAATATCAGCTCCAGGGACATAAGCACGATGATGATATTGCGCCTCAATAATACGCCGGCCACTCCGATGGAGAAGAGTGTAAAGCTCAATATCAGATAATGGGTCAGTGTCAACATGTTCTTTTCTTATGCCCCGCATTTAATAACGGCACAACACGAGCTATCGACATCCTATTGTGTAGCGCAGACCTTCAGGTCTGCATCTCTGCCACGGCCTGAATGTCCATCGTAAACCAGCAGGGCTGAAGCCCTGCGCTACGCTGAATTCGCAATGCCTACTTCCCCTGCTCCTTACCCTTGGACTGCATCACGAGCGCAATCGCCCCGACAAGCGCGACAAGTAGTATCAAAGAGACTATCTCGAACGGGTAGATGAAGCGCGTGTAAAGCTCCCTGCCTATGACCTCGGTATTGTTCACGAGCGCCGCCTCGCCGTACGAGCCGGGATTGGCCACAATCCTGCCCTTGACGACCATATAGCACATAAGAAGGAATAATATTACGGCCATGACTCCGGCCGGTATCGACTGGCCGTGCAGGTGTTCCTTCATCGTCTCTTTGCCCATGTCAAGGACAAGCACCGCGAAGAGGAACAGGACCATGACCGCGCCGACGTAGACGAATACCTGCACCGCCGCCAGAAACGGCGAGCGCAAAAGGATGAATATCGCCGCCACCTGCATGAAGGTTACGATAAGGAAGAAGGCGCTGTGCACCGGGTTCCTCACCGAGATGACGAGTATCGCCGAGATTACGGCGGCGAACGCGAATATGTAGAAGAAGAGCTGTTCCATTTTAGGAATCCGATTTAGTTATTTCTCAGTCATTGACGGGCTTCCCCTTCGCTTAGCTCAGGGCTTCGACTCACACGCTCAACCCATCCTGCAGAACTACTCTTTTCCTTTAAGAAGCAAACCTGACTCAAGGCCCGGACTGCGCGGCCAATTAAAAACCTATACCCGCCTCTTCCGCGTCTCGCTCAGGTCAGCCACCACCTCAATGCCGTCCGGCGTCGTTCTGAGCCGCGCCTTCGCCACGACGCCGCCGCTCATCTCTTCGGGCACGGGCTGCGGCCGGAGGAGTTCCTCTCTGTTCTTCACGGCGCAATTCCTGTCAAAACAGGCCAGCTCATACTCCCTGCCGAGCCGCACGGCGCGGGTCGGGCAGGCGTCCTCGCAGTACCCGCAGAAGAGGCACCTGACCAGATCGACCTTCCAGACCTTCGCCACCCTGTCGGATATCCCGCGCCCTGTGTTGTCTTCCATCGGGATGACGGTGATGCACCGGGTCGGACACGCCTTCGAGCACAGTTCGCACGCCACGCAGAGCTCGCGCCCGTCCGCGGTGCGGTTAAGCGTGTGCAGACCGCGGAACCTGCGGTAAGGTATCCACTTCTCCTCGTCGGGATACTTGACCGTTATGACGCTGTCCATGGAGACGTTATAGCCGAAGGTTATGACGAGCCCCTTCACGAAGTCCGTGAAGAGCACCTTCTTTATAAGCTCCATTATGTCGAAACGACCCTTGCCCTCGTTCATGATATCAACCGATAATCCTCATAAAACCGGTCACAAGCAGGGTCACAAGTGAGAGCGGTATAAGTATCTTCCACCCGATGACCATAAGATGGTCATAACGGTACCTGGGCAGGGTGAAACGCAGCCACATGAAAAGGTATATGAAGAAGCAGACCTTGCCGAAGAACCATATCAACGCAAGCAGGTCCGCGAGAATCGACGGCAGCCCGATGGTGAATGGAAACGGCGAATTCCATCCGCCGAAGAACATTATGACCGCCAGTATGGAGACCGAGACCATGGCCACATACTCGGCGAGCATGAAGAACGAGAACTTCATGCCGCTGTACTCCGTGATATATCCCGATGAGAGCGTGCCCTCGTCCTCCGGCAGGTCGAAGGGTATGCGGTTTATCTCGGCCAGCGAGCCTATGAAGAATATCGCGAACCATACCGGCCCGACCGGCAGGTAGAAGAAGTTCCATGAGAATATCCCGTGGTTCTGGCTCCTTACTATCTCCACGAGGCTCAGCGAGTTGGACATCATTACGACGCCGATGGCCGCGAAACTTATGGCTATCTCATAGCTTATCATCTGAGCGGACGAGCGCAGTCCGCCCAGGAGCGCGTACTTGCTGTTGGAAGCCCAGCCGCCGAGGATGATGCCGTATATGCCCAGCCCGCCGATGGCCAATATATATAGTATGCCGACGTTCATATCGGCGATGTAAAGGGCGATCTCCTGGTTGATAATCGGCACCATAACGGTGTCGCCGATGGGGATGGCCGCAAAGACCGCGAATGCGGGCACCATGGCCATGAGCGGCGCGAGCCAGAAGAGGAACTTATCCGCCTTTGCCGGGACGATATCCTCCTTGAAGAGGAGCTTTATGGTGTCGGCGACAGGCTGCAGCAACCCGTGAGGGCCGACCCTCCACGGGCCGAGCCTCACCTGTATGTGCCCGGCCACCTTCCTCTCTATCCACGTGAGCGGAAGCGGCAGAGAGAATATCACCATGGTCGCTATGACGACCTTGACAACTATGGCGATAACGGTCAATATGGTTGCTGTATCCGGCATATCCTTCCTGATTACCTTCACATCCGGCGAGGCCTCAATGGGCAGGCCTCAGACCCGTATCCTGCGCGCCGCCTTTGCACAAAAGGGACGGCGGCAGACCCCCTCTTTTTAAAGAGACGGGGCGCCCACGCTAACTGCGCGGGCCGCGGGGTGTTACGTTCGAGCCGCCGCAAGGATTAACCCCTCCCTGCCTCCCCTTTAAAAAGGGGAGGAGCAAAAACCCCTGCCCATTAGATAACGGACGGAATTCACCTACCTTCTCCTGCCCCACATGTAATTTATCATCTCTATGTAACGCGAATTCATGCCGCGCACTATCGAGTGGATGGTGAAGACGATATTCTTCATCAGCTTGAATATCACCCTCGGGTTGTTATCCACGAGGGCCTCGAAATCGCCCTTCTCCATCATGTAGGTCTCTATATCCGAGACCG
>JACRNO010000010.1 GCA_016234855.1 Deltaproteobacteria bacterium
TAGCCTTGAGGGCGACAGGGCCGTCATCGGCGCGTTGGCCGATTCGGTACAGGAGGTCGTGGACCTCGACCCCGGCCAGATAGAGCCGCCTCCGAGGATAGGCACGCGCCTGAAGACGGAGTTCATAAAGGGCATGGGCAAACGGGACGACCGGTTTATCATCATCCTGGATATAGACAAGATATTCTCCACCGACGAGCTCTCGCTCGTCGCGGACTTGAAGGATATGACGGCTTCGGAAGGGACGCCGGACAAGGCCTGAAACGGGATTCCGGCGTTTGTGCAGCCGCGTAAAAAACGCGTGGTATGCGCGGAACGGGGGAAGGCTGGGTTTACCGGCGCTCCTTTTCGCCGCATATGTCTCACCTTACCTAATTATGGATATAAAACTTACCGATAGCGACTTCAGGCGCCTGAGCGAGTATATCGAATCTCAGCTTGGCATAAAGATGCCCCGCACCAAGAAGCAGTTGCTTGAGTCCAGACTCTTGAAGCGCCTGCGCGCCCTGAGTCTGGGCTCATACGCCGAGTACTGCGAGTATCTCTTCAGTCCCGAAGGTCATGAGCACGAAATAGTCACGATGATAGACCTCGTTACCACGAACAAGACCGATTTCTTCAGGGAGGCCGACCACTTCGACTACCTGTTCAATACCGCGCTGCCCGAGCTTGTGAAAAGCTACGGCGCCGGCGTCAGGAAGACGCTTATGGTTTGGAGCGCAGGGTGCTCCACGGGCGAGGAGCCGTATACCATCGCGATGATAATGAGCGAATTCGCCGAGCGGTATCCCGGGCTTGGCTTCGATTACACCATACTCGCCACCGATGTCTCAACGCGGGTCGTCGACGTCGCGGCCAGGGGCATATACAGCATGGAGCGCGTGAGTCCGGTGCCGGAGCCGATGCGAAAGAAGTATCTCCTTCGCAGCAAGAGCAGGGAGAAGGCGCTCGTAAGGGTCGTCCCGGAATTGCGCGCCCGGGTAAGGTTCAGGCGCCTGAACTTCATGGACGAGGACTTCGGCTTCAGAGAGCCGATTGATATCATCTTCTGCCGCAACGTCATAATCTACTTCGACAAGGAGACTCAGGAGAGGCTGCTGCAGAGGTTCTGCGAGAACCTCAAGCCGGGCTGTTACGTCTTTCTCGGACATTCCGAGACGTTGACCGGCTTTGACGTCCCGCTTGAGCGCGTCGCCCCTTCGGTCTACAGAAAATTGGCATAGCATAAGGACTATTCGGTATGGAGGTAAGAGAAATGGAGCATCTTTCCGACGAGGAGATGGTCAAAGAGCTGATGAAGCGCCTCAATGACAAGGACAGGGCTTACCACGACCTGTCGATTGTCACCAGGAAACTTGAGGAGATGAACGCCAGGCTGCTTGAGTCAGAGAAACTCAAAAGCAACTTCCTGTCCAATATCAGGAACGAGATAAACAACCCTCTGACCTCGGTCCTGACCCTGTGCGACATATTGCTCGCGAACGGCGGGGTCGCTGACGCCGATACCATAAGGTCTATCGTGACTACGGTCCATAAGGAGGCCTTCTGTCTGAGTTTCCAGATGCGCAACATCTTTGCCGCCGCCGAACTTGAGGCCGGGGACGCCGAGTTGAGCGTCTCGACCGTGGACATAGCCTCTCTCATACGCTCGACCATCGACTCGTTTCAGCACCGGGCGCTCGAGAAGAAGATACCGGTAACCTTCGTCATTGACGACGCTTTGAAGCTCTCGCCGGTCTTCAATACCGACCCTGAGAAGTTACAGAGCGTGTTGATGAATATCATCGCCAACGCGATAGAGTTCAGCGGCGAGGGCAAGCCCGTAGAAATAAAGGCATGGAAGGACGCCGGCGGTCTGCACATCTCAACCGTCGACCACGGCATAGGCATAGCCGAGTCCGACCGGGAGATTATATTCGAGCGGTTTAAGCAACTCGATTCGGGCTCATCCAAGCATCACGAGGGGCACGGTCTGGGCCTGAGTATCGCAAAGGCCGCAATCGAGCTGCTTGGCGGCGCGATAACCGTCGAAGGCAAATTGGGCCGGGGCTCGACGTTTACCTTTACGGTGCCTGAGGCGGTTGCCGCCGCGGGTCTCGGCGCCTTTTCCGACAACGGCAACGATTTTTTCTTCAAGGACGGCGGACAGAGCGAGCGGTTTTAGCGCCCAAGACACAACGTTAGCGCACAAGCGACGAACGCGAATCCACCGTGCCGATAAGCGTTAAAGACGGTTATCAGTGAACGGTTATCAGTTGTCGGTAAAAATAAAAATATATTAACCGATAACCGATACCGGATAACCGAGAACCGACAAGGGAGCATCTTCAAGCGTGCAGATAAACGACACAAAAGACGCCATCAGCCATTACCTGTACCCGGGCATGCTCTTTGCCAAGAACGGCCAGTATATCATCAGCACGATACTCGGCTCGTGCGTGGCGATATGCATGTGGGACCCAATCCTGCGCATCGGCGGGATGAACCATTATCTCCTGCCGCTGTGGAACGGCGAAGGGCTTCCCACGCCGCGATACGGTAACGTCGCCATCGGCATGCTTATCGAGAAGATGATTTCGCTCGGCAGCAGGCGCGACAGCCTGAAGGCGAAGATATTCGGCGGGGCGAGCGTGCTTGAAGGCATAGGCGGCCTCCTTGAGGTGGGCAGCCGCAATATCACCCTTGCCGAGGAGACGCTTGAGCAGGAAGGGGTAACCGTCCTCGGCTACGACGTCGGCGGCTCGGCCGGGCGCAAGGTCATTTTTTTTACCGATTCAGGGGACGTCTTTGTAAGAAAGTTCGAGAAGAAGCCTCTGCCTGACGCTCCATGACGGTTGTGTTATATGGCGGCTCAGGCGCGGACACCGCATCCACCGAAGGTTCAGGCGTAACACCTGAACCTTTTTTTCACTATAATGAAATGGCGGGCTTATGCCGAAGATAAAGGTGCTGATAGTCGACGACTCGGCCGTTGTGCGCCAGACCCTTGCGGCCATCATATCGAGGGACCCGGCCATGGAGGTCATGGCCGCGGCCTCGGACCCGTTCGTGGCCGTTGACAAGATACGCGACGAGGTGCCCGACGTCATCACCCTCGATATCGAGATGCCGCGCATGGACGGCGTCACCTTCCTTCATAAGCTCATGAGTCAGCACCCGATACCGGTTGTAGTCGTCTCATCCCTTGCCGAGGCCGGGAGCGAGACCGCCCTTCATGCCATGGAGTATGGCGCCGTGGACATCATCATGAAGCCGAGGCTCGGGGTGAAGGGCTTCCTTGAAGAGTCGCGGATACTTATCTGCGACGCGATAAAGGCCGCGGCCAAGGCCAGGGTCAAGCGCGTAGCCGCGCGCCACGACAGCCCCTTGCCGAAGCTCACCGCAGACGCCGTCATAGCCAAGGCGCGCACGATGGCGATGGCCGCCACAACCGAGAAGGTCATTGCCATAGGGGCCTCCACAGGCGGCACGGAGGCGGTCAGGGTCATCCTCGAGGCCATGCCCCTTGACTCCCCGGGGCTGGTCATCGTCCAGCACATGCCCGAGCATTTCACAGCGTCGTTCGCAAAGAGGCTCGATTCCATCTGCCGCATCTCGGTAAAAGAGGCCGAGACGAACGATACCGTTGTAAGGGGCCGCGCGCTTATCGCCCCGGGCAACAGACACACCCTTCTTAAACGGAGCGGGGCGCGCTATTACGTCGAGGTCAAGGACGGCCCGCTGGTATCCCGCCACCGCCCTTCCGTGGACGTCCTCTTCAGGAGCGCCGCCCAGTATGCGGGCAAGAACGCGCTTGGTGTGATAATGACCGGCATGGGCGACGACGGTTCGCGCGGTCTGCTTGAGATGCGCGAAGCGGGCGCGCATACCGTGGCGCAGGACGAGGAATCTTGCATAGTCTTCGGCATGCCGAAGGAGGCGATAAAGAGGGGGGCTGTGGATAAGGTGGTCTCTCTGGACGCCATACCGGCGGAGGTGCTCAGGTTCGGCAGGTGATGCGCCGGACGAGCGGTCCCGTTCACAAAACTGTTTTGCATTTGTATCGAAAAAGTGGTATTTTATAAAATAAGGCTTAGTTGACGGGTGGGGTCATGCCGCAATCTTATTTTGTCGGCACGACGGATACCGGGACAGGATACGGCAGGTTGAGTGTGTCTGACGGCACCGGCTTTGGCTTGTGTTTATTCCCTCAATCCCATCGCCTCTATCCATGTTAATTATGAGGGGCAGGTAATCGATGCGAATATGTTTTTTGACGCCGCGAAGCGTGCCCCCGGGTGAACCCCGTGCATAGGAGATATTCAAGTCAGGAACGCACCAAAGAGTTTCTTGCCGAGGCCGAAGATATCCTTGCCGTCATGGGAAGGGGGCTTGCGAGGCTTGGCAGAGGCGTCAAGGCCGGCGTAATCGATCCGGCTGTGCTCAACGCCATCTTCCGCTGCGCGCATACCCTCAAGGGTATGGCCGGTATCTATGAGCACAAGGAGATGGCGGGGCTGAGCCATTGCCTTGAAGACGTCCTCGACGGGTTGCGTCTCGGAAAGATCACGCTTGACGACGAGGTTTTTAACGCCCTGATGGGCGCTTACGAGTTTCTTGCCAAGGCCGCGTCGGTCAAGGGACGCAGCGGCGCATGGCATGAAGGGATAAAGGCCTCGGCTGCCCGCCTGGCCGCCATACCGCAGTCACAGCGGGACGGCGGCGTGTTGATAGCCCGCGAACTAAAGGCCCTCCTTACCGAGTACGAAGAACACAGACTGCGCGAAAATATCAAGTCAGGCCGGAACATCTTCATTGTCAACTGCTCTTTTCCGGGCGGCGCCTTTGATACGGATTATCCCGCCTTTGCCCGGCTCTTCTCGCACAACCCCAATTCCGAACTTATTGCTGCCCTGCCGTCGTCCCTTTCCACGGGCGAGAGCGTCTGTTTTGACCTGCTGGTTGGGACATCGGACGACAAGGCCGCGGTTGAAGCGCTTATTAAAGGCGCTCACGGCGGCGCCGTCAGGACGCTTGCCGAAGGCGCTTCGCCGGTTGCGTCCGGCCCCGAGCGCCACCACGCAAGCGCGTCAAGACACGGCGCGCCGATTGCGACCCTTCGCCGCTCCAGCAATACGGTGCGCGTCAACATAGCCAAGCTCGACAAGATGATGAACATCATCGGCGAGCTCGGCATGCTCAAGTCCGTCCTTGCGCTCATTGGCGAGTCTATTAAGGGCGCTCAGGACCCTGCAGCCTGCGTTGCCGAGCTTGACGGGACCGCCGAACGCCTTGAGGCCAAACTGAACGAGTTGCGCTCCTGCGTCGTGGATATCAGGATGGTCCCCATCGGTCAGCTCTTCTCAAGGTTCGAGACATTCTTTGAAAAATTGGGGCGCGACGCCGGCAAAGAGGTAAAGATGGTCGTCAACGGCGAGGAGACCGAGCTCGACAAGCTCATCGTCGAGGAACTCGCGGACCCGCTTATGCATATAATAAGGAATGCCATCGACCACGCGTTAGAGCCGCCCGTCGTTCGCGTGGCCGCGGGTAAGCCGCCGCACGGCGTAATTACGCTCTCGGCATATCAGAAGGGCGCCCTTGTCGTAGTGGAGGTAAAAGACGACGGCTGCGGCATAGACGACGCGTTGGTCAGGGAGAAGGCGGCCCTTCGCAACATCGCGCCGAGGGAGTATCTCAACGCCATGTCCAGGCAGGAGGCGATAGAGCTTATATTCACGCCGGGTTTTTCCACGAGGGATATCGTCGACGAGACCTCGGGCAGGGGCATCGGCATGGACGTGGTAAGAGAGAACATCATGAGGCTTTCGGGGAGGATCGACGTCGAGACGGTGAAGGGCAAGGGGACGCGCATCATCCTCACCATCCCCATGACCCTTGCGATAACGAAGGCCGTTATAGTCGAGAGCGCCGGAGATTTGTACGCCGTGCCGTTATCCGCTGTCATCGAGGTGATGGAACTGCAGCGGCCGCAGAGCGAGCGCGCCGGACGCGAGGGCGTCGTAAGGGCCGGTGAGAAGGATATACCCGCCGTGAGCCTCTGTGCGTTTCTGCGCGGGGTTGAATCCGGCGGCGCAGTCCGCTACGGCATAATCGCGGGCCTGGCCGAGCACAGGCTGTGCGTTATCGTCGACAGGCTCGTCGAAGAGACCGACGTTATCATAAAACCCCTGGCCAATGCCGTGGACTCGCCCGGGGTATCCGGCACGACGGAGATTAGCGGCAAGGGCGCGGTGCCTGTGCTGGACCTGACGGGTATTATAGAAGAGACCCTTATGCGCGCAAGCCCGCATCAGAGCGGCACACATCCCGTCGGTAAGGCAGGAGACAAATCATAACCGCCGGTCTTGGCCGTTTCGTATCAGCTTATGATAACGCGCCGCTCTCAATGACCGGCCGTGCAATCCGTGATAAAAGAGGATATACTTGTCCTGGTATAGGGCGCGCCCGGCGGTATTAACGGCGCTCAGTCCATAATCAAGGGAGGACTATTGAGGGATATCGACGCAGGAGCCGGGACGCGCGAGAGGAGACCCTTTCTCGTCGCCACGCTCGTGGCTATAACGCTCTTTTTCGCCGCATTGTTTCTGATAAGTCCCAATGCCTTCTCTTACAAGGGCGCGGGATTGCCGGAGTCCGCGATTGGCTCGGCCAAGCCCATTGTTTCGTCCTCGCTTGGAGCGTCCGCGTCCCGGCAGGTCAGGCGCTACGACTTCAGGATAGACAACGACCAGACCTTCTCCTCAATCATGGCGCTCTTTAACGTCCCGCCTTCGCAGGTCAACGCCATTACGGCCGTTGCAATGCCCTTCTACGACCTGGGCCTTCTCCAGAGAGATACCGTTATCAGGATATTTACATCTGCCGATGAGACCTGGCAGAGGCTTGATTACGCGATAGGGCCGTATCAGGTCTTGAATGTTGAAAGAGACCCGTCCGTTGCCGGAGCAGTCAAGGCCTGGATAAGCGAGCTGCCGCACGAGACCCGTATCATAAAGGTCTCCGGGGTCATTGAAAACTCCCTCTATGAAGACGCGGTGGGCGCGGGCGCGGACGCGGGCGCCATCATGGACCTCTCGGACATATTCGCGTGGGATGTCGACTTTGCCGTCGATATCAGAAAGGGCGACAGGTTCAGTCTTCTGTACGAGGCGCTCTACGTCGATGGCCGTTCGATAAAGACCGGGCGCGTGCTCGGGGCTGAGATGGAGAACGACGGCAGGCGGATTACGGCCGTCTACTTCCATGGCGGCGGTTCAAAAAAGCCGGGCTATTACGACGAGTCAGGCGCGTCGTTATCGCGCACGCTTCTCAAGTCGCCGCTGCGTTACCGCCGGATATCGAGTTATTTTTCCAGAAACCGTTTCCATCCCATCCTCAAGAAATACAGACCGCACCACGGCATCGACTATTCCGCGCCTACGGGCACGCCGGTTGAGGCCGCTGGCGGCGGCCGGATAACCTTCGCCGGTTGGAAGAGCGGGTACGGCAATTTTATAGAGGTAAAACACCATAATTCGTATTCAACCGGCTACGGTCATCTCTCGAAGATACGCTCAGGCATAAGAAAAGGCGTCAGCGTGGACCAGGGCGACGTCATAGGCTACGTCGGCTCCACCGGCATATCCACCGGTCCGCACCTGCATTACGAGGTAAGGCAGGGCGGCAGGGTGGTAAACCCGCTGGGCCTCAAGTCGGAGCCCAAGGAGGGCGTGGCGAAAGCGGACAAGCCCGCCTTTGCCGCGCTTGCCGCGGAGGTGATAAGGCAGTTGGGTCTGCCTGACGCCGCGGTTTCGATTGCGAACGGGAGGTTTACGTCTTTGAGCAGGATGGCGAGCCTCAGGTAACAGGGCATGGCCCGGGCGTGAGGCGCCGGCGCCTTTAGCGGCAGGCCGGGTCAGCGCGGCGTAACCCGGCAAATATACGGAAGTTCACAGCGGCAAGGCGGAATATTGGGTTTCATTTAACGATCGGCCCTTTCCATTTGCGCATCCCTCCGGCGACATTATAGACATTGGCGTAGTTGTTCCGCGCGAGTATCCCGCCGAGTTCGTCGCCCATAGGTCCGCCGTGGCAGATGAATACGATGCGGTCTTTCGGCGAGAGTTCCCTGAGTATGCGCGTTTGCGATGCGTCCTCGTACGGGATGTTTATCGCCCCTGGGATGTGGCCTTCGGCGTATAATTCGCTCTCGCGCACGTCTACTATTACAATGGGAGCGCCGTCCTTCATCATGGCCTCAAGCTCGGGGCCGGTGATGACCTTATGGCCTGCGGCAGCAACAGGCTGGATTAGAGATATGCACAGCGCGAATAGCATACCTATTATTACGGCGAGTCTTTGCAGTTTCAAGGGGCCTCCGTGTAAGGCTCTATAGTCAGCGCGGTTTATACCGCGCCGTTTTATAAAAGATACCAGACGCCGCGCCTGAAGTCAAAAGGCGCGCTTACGACGGCGTGTTTGCAGGAGCCCGGTATATGAACGAGACAATGATATGGTGGGGCCGGTATGATTCGCCCCTGGGGCGGATCTGCGCGGCAATGACCGTTTTTGGACTGACGGATATCGCCATACTGGAGGAAGGCCAGGCCTTTGCCGAGGGTTTGCGCAGGCGTAATGGCGCGCAAATCATCGAAGACGCAGACCGCTTTGCCGGACTCTTCGGCGGTTTCGACCGCTACTTCAGCGGCGAGCCAATAAGTCTTGACGTCGAGCTTGCCCCGGCCGGCACGCCCTTTGAGCTGTCCGTGTGGGCGGCCTTGAGGGAGATACCCTGGGGCGCTACGCTCAGTTACGGCGAGGTGGCCGCAAGGCTTAAAAGGCCGCATGCGGCGCGCGCTATCGGGGCCGCGGCCGGGGCGAATCCGCTGCCGCTCGTCGTCCCGTGCCACCGGGTCATAAGGGCGGACGGGTCTATCGGCGGTTACTCGGGCGGAGGCGGGGTTGAGTTCAAGAGGGCGTTGTTGACGCTTGAAGGCGTCGCCATGCCGGGCCGCGCCGGTCCGGCACAGGCGGATTAGCAGCCTGTCAGATTATCGGGTAACCGTGAGCCGTGAGCGCCCCGGCCGCTGCCGCTACCAGAGAGACGGCCATCATCACCCAGTGCAGCTTGACCATCTTTCTGAAGACCCCGTCGATGTCCATCTTTTCCTCGCCCTTCATCATCTTATCGAGCATCTTCCTTATTATCAGCGGCTCAAGCCCCCAGAGCATCACGAACCAGAATACCCATATCATGGTCATTACGGTCAGCGCCAGCCCCTGCCTCGTAAAGAGCAGGTGGTGCCAGCCGTTGATATAGAGCATGACGAATCCGGACGCGCCGGTTATGACGTTGTATATGCGGGCCTGTTTTGCGAACCTGTGCTCGACGCGCTGGAATGAAAGGACTTTCTGGAGCGGCTCCTTCGTGTTTATGGCGATAGGCAGCATTATCACCGTCACGAACGCCAACCCGCCTATCCATAATATGACCGTGAGCAGGTGGATTATGTGCATCAGCATGAACATCGTGTCACCCTCCGTTGCGGCTGAACTTTTGCGTAAGATATCGATTAATATCCTATAATACTATCGGCGAGTATATGACCGATGTCAATATAAAACAGGGCCTGGCGCGTCTTTTTTGCCGGTATATTTATTACAAAGAAAAACTCTTGACAAGGTAGGAAATTGTATTATAATAGAATCGTTCTAAGTTGAATGCCAACTCTTTATGAGGTCTTATGCGTGAACTTATCGATAAATACAAGGGGCAGGGGTTCAAGATGACCCCGCAGAGGCTTGCGATACTCAAGTACCTCGAGGGCAACACCTCGCACCCGACCGCTGAGGATATCTATAAGGACATAAGGAAGACCTACCCGACCGTATCGTTCGCCACAGTCTACAATACCATCGAGACCCTGTGCAAGCGCGGCGATGTGATGGAAGTGACCATCGACCCGGGCCGCAAGCACTTCGACCCGAACCCGGCCCCGCACCATCATATCATCTGCACCTCGTGCAACACGATAGGCGACGTCTTCGTCGATTATTCGAGCGCGTTGAACCTGCCGGAGAGCATACGCCGCGAATATGCCGTATCCGGCAACCACGTTGATTTTTACGGTATCTGTAAGGCATGCAGGGGCCGGAAGCATGATTTGAAAAAAACATAAACGGGAGGGGATATCGAATGACAGAGGCATTTGTTCAGAGCCAGGCGCCGGAATTCGCGGCACAGGCCGTTATGCCGGACGGCAGTTTCAAGGAGGTGCGGCTTTCGGATTATCGCAATAAGTACGTCGTGCTCTTCTTTTATCCGCTCGACTTCACGTTTGTCTGCCCGACGGAGATTATCGCCTTGAGCGAACAGGCCGTTATGCCGGACGGCAGTTTCAAGGAGGTGCGGCTTTCGGATTATCGCAATAAGTACGTCGTGCTCTTCTTTTATCCGCTCGACTTCACGTTTGTCTGCCCGACGGAGATTATCGCCTTGAGCGACAGAGTCAAGGAGTTCGAGTCTCGGGGCGCGGCCGTAATCGGCGTCTCGGTGGACAGTCACTTTTCGCATCTTGCCTGGAGGAATACCGACAGGAAGAAGGGCGGCATAGGCGAGATAGCCTATCCGCTGGTGGCCGACCTTGACAAGTCGATAAGCAGGCGCTACGGCGTCCTCCTCGAGAAGCCGGGCATCGCGCTTCGCGGCCTCTTTATCATAGACAGGGAGGGCAAGCTCCGGCACATCACCATAAACGACCTGCCGCTCGGCAGGAACGTGGACGAGATGCTGCGAGTGCTTGACGCCGTGCAGTTCAACGAAAAAAACGGCGAGGTCTGTCCTGCAAATTGGAAGAAGGGCGACGAAGGCATGAAGCCCGACCAGAAGGGGCTTCAGAAATACGCGGGAGCGCATTTTTAGTATGCGTTGACACCAGCGGGTATCGCACGGACTGTATCGGCCGTTAACATTGAGGAAGGCGCGCGCATCGTGCGCAGCTACTTTGTCTTTCGACCTCCAACGACGGGAGGCTTCAATGTCACACGATATCGGTCACATATCAGGACAGAATGGTTTTGAGGGCCGCCATACCGCGGGGGTTGTCTTTACCGGCAGGCGCAGGGCCAATCCCTCGCAGGAAGACGACGAGCACGACAAGGTCGTCGAGCGAGCCGGGGTTACAGACTCGATAAACGCCTACTTTTCGCGCATCAGAAAGATTGGTCTCCTAAGCGCCGAGCAGGAGAGGCTGCTTGCAAGGCGCATATCAAAGGGGGACGCAGAGGCCCGGCGCGTAATGATAGAGGCGAACCTGCGGCTCGTGGTGAATATCGCAAAGAGGTATCTCAACAGGGGCCTGCCCATGCAGGACCTCATAGAAGAGGGCAATATCGGGCTTATAAAGGCCGTTGAGCGGTTCAAGACCACGAAGGGGTGCAGGTTCTCGACTTACGCGACATACTGGATAAGACAGTCCATTGACAGGTCGCTTTCCAATCAGGCCAGCACCGTAAGGCTGCCGATACACATCACCACCGACCTTGCGAAGCTCGCCCGCGCCGACAGGGACCTTTCTCTCGTTCTGCAACGGCAGCCGAATATCGCGGAGCTTGCGGACAGGACGAAACTTTCAGGCAGGTACGTAAAGAAGCTTTCGCAGATATCGAGGAAGTCGTGCTCGCTCGACGCCGAACTGGCGGATGATTCCGGCCAGACGCTCCTTGACAGGCTCGTTGACGAGACGGTTGCCGCGCCTATGGACGCCATCTGCGATGCGGCGGTTTCCGATAAGTTGCACGGCTGGATGGCCAAACTGGAGTCAAACGAGCGTTCCATCCTGAGCCTTCGTTTCGGTTTCAACGGAGACGAGCCGCTCACGCTCGAGGTCATAGGCAAGCGGTTCGGCATCACGCGTGAGCGCGTGCGTCAGATTGAGGTCAGGGCCATTGGCAAGCTCCGCCAGATGGTCGGTCAAAACAGGCTTGCATTTTCGGACGTGGTGTGACGTCTGTTTGCGGTTTCCCTTCTAATCTCTTCTCGCGGTTTACGCGACCCCGCCACCGTATGTCTCTACTACAAGCGCCCCGCAGGCTTTCAGCCTGCGGGGCGCCCCTTCTTCAGTCTTCTGCATCGGTAATATTTCCGTCCGGCCGTTGATTCTGATATACTCCGGTGAAGGATTTTTGCAGGTTTACCAGGGCATCAGGCATTGCTCAGGGCATACTGCCATCATCATAGAAGAGGTGCGTAATGACGCAGACAAAGACCGGGAGGCCAGCGCCGCCTGCCGTATATGATAATCTATCCATAGTGCTTGTGGAGCCGCAAAGCGCAGGTAACGTCGGGAGCGTGGCCAGGGTGATGATGAATACCGGGTTCAAGCGCCTGCAACTCGTCTCGCCGTGCGATTACATGAATAACGAGGGGTTTTCAATGGCGTGCAACGCCGACGCGCTCCTTTTGAAGGCCGAGGTCTTCGATAACGTGCACGAATGCATCGAGCGCGCCGCCGTGGTCGTGGGCACGACGCGCCGCAAGGGTAGGGTGCGCTGGCCCGTGATGACTTTACCCGAGGCCGTGCCAAAGCTCCTTGAGTTGAGCAGGGCCAACAAGGTCGCCGTGCTCTTCGGCAGGGAGGACAGGGGCCTGACCAACGACGAGATCAAGCTCTGTGACATGCTCATCGAGATTCAATCCACAGACGAGTACCCGTCGCTCAATCTTTCTCACGCCGTATTTGCCGTCTGTTATCACCTCTTTACAACTGCGCTACCCAAGGTGCCGGCAATCAAGGCCGCGCCGCGCCCTGATGTCGAAGGGATGTTCAAGCATTTGGAAGAGGCGCTTCGCGCGCTTAATTACGGCGAGCAGGGCAACGATTATCTGCTCAACACGATAATGCGCACGTCAAAGCGCATGTTCGGCCGCACCAGCCTAATGAAGAACGAGGTCAACATGTTGAGAGGCATATTCACGCAGATAATCGAGAAGACGAAAAGGTGAGGGGGGGGGCGTATTGGCGAAGCAGATATAGCTTGCTTCGCCCATACGATAGGATAAAATTATCGTTTCCACGCTCCAGCATGCGGAACGCATCCGTTGACGCTCCTGCGTCTTGTTTTACTCCTCCCCTTATTTAAGGGGAGGCTGGGAGGGGTTATGTTACGTTCCCTTTACCATGCTTAAACTTTCACGCGCCGTAGCGGCAGGCAAGTAGTTGTCTTTCTGCGCGCCAAACATAACTCCCCCTGCCCCCTCTTTAAAAAGAGGGGGTTCAAACAAAGTCTAACCAGTCCGTAGGTTGGGTTAGCGAAGCGTAACCCAACGTGCTTTCCGCCTCACTCCACCTTTATCCGCCACGCGCCTTCCCTTTCAACGCAATGGCCGACGATTGCGCCGTTGATTCCTTGAGCGCGTAGGAGTTCGAGCAGCCGTTCGAGTCTGTCCCCGGCGATTGAAATCAGCAGGCCGCCTGAGGTCTGGGGGTCGTAGAGCAGGGTCTCCATTGCCGGGGCAATCTTTCCAGTCATGACGTCCGGCCGCAGGAACCCCATGTTCTGAGAGATTGTCCGGGGTCTGTTCGCCTTCTTCTCGGCAAGTTTTAGCGCGCCCGGGAATACCGGCACGGCTTCTGAAAGCAGCACGATATTTACGTTTGATGCCTTTGCCACTTCCATCGTATGCCCGATAAGGCCGAAGCCCGTAATATCCGTGCAGGCGGAAGCGAGCGCCTCTATCATGGTCTCGGCTGCGGCCTTGTTGAGTCTTTCCATGCTCGTTATCGCTGCTTCGGCGTCTTCATAGGCAATCCTCTCGGCTTTGAGCGCGCTTGCGATTATGCCGGTGCCAAGGGGTTTTGTGAGGATAAGCGCGTCGCCCGGTCTTGCCCCGGCGTTCGTTATCATGCGCCCGGGCCGGACAAACCCGGTTACGGACAGGCCGTATTTCACCGTCGTATCCTCCACCGTGTGCCCCCCGACGAGGAGCACGTCCGCCTCCTTGAGCTTGTCGAGGCTGCCGCTCATGATTTCATGGAGCACGGAGAGCGGCAGCTCCTTTGGGAAGCAGACGATATTCAGCGCAAGCCTTGGCTTGCCGCCCATTGCGTAGACGTCGCTCAGGGCGTTTGCCGCGGCGATGCGGCCGAAGGTGAACGGGTCGTCCACGATGGGCGGAAAAAAGTCCAGCGTGGACACGACGGCGCAGTCGTCGGATAGCCTGTAGACCCCGGCGTCGTCGGACGTGTCTATGCCCACGAGCAGGTCGGGGTCTTTGGGTATGGGCAGATGGCGCAGGACCTGCGCCAATGGCTCTTGGGCCATCTTGGCTGCTCAGCCAGCGCAAGACGCCCAACTGGTGAGTTTTATCTTTTTACCTGCGTTCAAGACTAACCCCTCCCGGCCTCCCCTTTAAAAAGAGGAGGGGAAAAGCGAATTCCCCCTCTTTTTAAAGAGGGGGCAAGGGGGAGTTATGGTTAAGATGCCTCAAGACTAACCCCTCTCTGGCCCTCCCCTTTAAAAAGGGGAGGGGAAAATAAACCCATCCCACAGTATTTAAATATACCCGTAAACCCTGTACAGGGCAAGACCCGCGTATTCCCATGTAACCGCGTGAAAGAGCGAGAGCCTGTCTATCGACGAGCGGCGAAGCCGAGTATAGTCTGCGACAGGGGCAGGGGAGCAGTCCATGCCGAGTTTTTTCGAGACGAGCATGGAGCGGAGCATGTGCGTGGAGGACGTGACGAGCAGGCAGGTCTTGAGATTGTTGGTCTTCATGTATGTCGCGCCCGCCTTGAGATTCTCGTATGTGTTGGTCGAGCTTATATCGACGTCGATTACATCCTGCGGGATGCCGAGTCTGGCCGCCGTGTCGGCCATGATGGAGGCCTCTACCGCGTCCATGCCGTTGTGGCCGCTGGATGCGGTAAGCGTATGGATGACCTTTGCGGACGCGCCGTTGATGGTGCCGCCGGAGAAGATGATGCGGGGCGCAAGGCCGTCTTTGTAAAGGAGAAGGCCCCGGATGAGCCGCTCGTTGGAGGCTGCCCCGAGGACGCCGTTCTCGTATGCCCCGCCGCCGAGTACGACGATGACGTCGCTCTTGATGAGCCGCTCTTTTACGATGAGCGGCCTTGCCATGAGGTTGGCAACGGGCGTGTAGATGACGATTAGCGCGCCTGCCGTGAACAGGAAGGCGACCCATCTTGACAGGCGTATGGCAATGGATAGATGTTGGCGCATGATTATATTTTATCCTTCCCTGAGTCTCTCAGTCCTTTATCGCAGCGTCCTTACGTCGCCCTTGCGCAGCGTCACGCGCTCCTTGTCAAAGTACTCGAGGATTTCTATGGCGAGCTTGCGCCCGCACCCGAGCATGTCGCGGAACCCGGCGGCCTTTATGCCCGGGTTTGCCTTGAGGTAAGCGGTGAGCCGGTCGCGGGCCTCGGCAACGGCCATGGTCGAGAGGTAACTCCCTTCGCAAAGCCTTACTATCGCGCCGTCCCTTACGAGCCATGCGAATACCCTGTCGACGTCGGCCTTTTTGTGCGGCAGCCTTGTTAGGTCTTCCGGGGTGCACTGGGTAAAGCCCGTTGAAAATATGGCAAGGATAGCCGTCTCAATCTTTGCGTCAGCGCCGCTTGATGCAGGACGAAAGCCCGGGGCGGCGATGCCCGCGCCGTTTTTTGCCAATACAAGGGCCCCCGTGCCAATGAGGCTGTCAAGCATGGCCTTTGCAACGGATGGGGCCTTCAGCCCGCTGGCCTTTAAGGCCGCGTCTTCGCGCATCCCCGGCTCAATCGGGTTTGCCGCGTGAAAGGCTTTTATGCTATCCATGATACGTTCCTCGGCAACAATCGCGGCCTTTGAATCCATAATATATCGGCCCCGGATGCCAAAGGCCGGGTCTTTTGCAACGGCATCGGCCAATGCCTGCTCGCGCATATTGAAGATGAGGGCGGCCTCTGTGAGCCTGATTCCGTTGCGAGTTTCGAGGATGGAATGGAGGAGTTGGAGAGGTTCAGATCCCGCCCTGTCTCCTTCTGCTAAAGTGGGGAGTTTATTAAATCC
>JACRNO010000044.1 GCA_016234855.1 Deltaproteobacteria bacterium
ATTCCACTGAGGTTGTCATTCTGAGCCCTTCGCTATGTCATTCTGAGCGTAGCGAAGAATCTCGGTTTTTCGCTCAGGGTAAACTCCGCGAAGTAAACGCATAGCGAGCGTAAACCCGCGTCATTATCCGGGTGTGCGAGCGAATATAAATGGGCATTACATTGTTTTTATTATTTCATGCGGTCTTATCGCATGGAATAATTCATCTCGTCTATTGACGAATCAAACAGTTACGAGATGTAAATTATACGCAAAGGACAGCGTATAATTTACAAGCAAGGAAGATTGCATTTGTATGGTTTAACACCGCCGAAAAGCGCGGTGTTAAACGTTGGCAAGGAATCAATCATTAATATTTACCGCCTCACGCTTCGCGTTAGAGGCGGAATGCCAAACGCACGCTCATCCCGCGAAAAGACTGCTGGATGAAGCGCGCTGTCCTTGACTTCGCCGCTTGTGCGCCAACGTTGTGTCTTTGGGCCTTGTGTGCTAACGTTGTGTCTTTGGCGCCTTGTGCGCTAACGTTGTGTCTTTGGCGCCAAAAGCGCTCCTCAGAATGACAGAAAAAAGAATAAATCAGAGCCTCCCTAACAACACGGTCTGCAATCAGCAGGGCCTTGCGTATGCGGGCCGTTGGTTCAGGCAGGATATCGAGATGACGGATAAAGAGGCGTTGAGCAGGGACGGCTTGCGGCCTTCCGTCCTGACATTGGAGGCTGTCCGGGATGAGCTCGGGGCCTGCGCCAGGTGCAGGCTCAAGAACAAGCGGACTAAGCTCGTCTTTGGCGCGGGCAACCCGGCTGCCGAGCTCGTATTCGTGGGTGAGGGTCCGGGAGAGGATGAAGACCTGCAAGGCGAGCCGTTCGTGGGCCGGGCGGGCAAGCTGTTGACACGGATAATTGAGGCAATGGGGCTTGCGAGGCAGGACGTCTATATCTGCAACGTGGTCAAATGCAGGCCGCCCGGGAACCGCAACCCGGAGTCTGACGAGATAGCGGCGTGCAGGCCGTTTCTCGAAAAACAGATAGCTGCCATAAGGCCGAAGGTGATAGTCGCCCTCGGCTCGCACGCCGCAAAGACGCTACTCGATACCGATACCGGCATCACCGCGCTGCGCGGGAAGTTCTATACGTATGCGGACGGCATAAAGCTCATGCCTACATTCCATCCTTCATATCTCCTGCGTAACGAGAGCAGGAAGAAGGATGTTTGGGAGGACATGAAGTTGGTCTTGAAGACGCTTGGGTTGGAGGTTCCGTCGGCGAGAAAATAGGATGCGATATGCCGCGACTGCAGGACGCATCGGATGCCTTTGGAGTCGACTTGGCGCAACTGCGCGGCTTTGGCAAACGGCAAGTCGAAACGTGCATTGTGCGGCAGCAGGCCTTGTTGGCTCCGTGCGGATGACAGGCGCATTTGGGGAATCCCGCTCCCTTTCTCTCCTCAAACGGCGGCCGCCTGCTGCTTTCAGCGCTTAATATATCATTTTCCCATGAAAGACCCCTCCATAATGCACATAGACATGAACGCCTTCTTCGCCTCGGTGGAGCAGCGTTGCAACCCGGCCTTGCGCGGCCTTCCCATCGCGGTCATAGGCTCCGCAGGCCGCACGGTGGTTACGACGGCCTCTTACGAGGCCCGCGCCTTCGGCGTAAAGACAGGCATGAACAAGCGCGAGGCCCGGGCCGCCTGCCCCGGGCTCATCTTCGTCATCGGCGATAATCGCAAATATATCGACGCATCCACGCGCATCAACGCGATACTCAAGGGGTTTTCCCCGAAGGTCGAGGCCTTTTCCATAGACGAGGCCTTTGTCGATTTATCGGGCACGGCCGGGCTTTTCGGGCCTGGCGCAGTTGTCGCCGCGTCCATAAAAGAGAGGATACGCGAGGAACTCGGCCTGACCTGCTCCATAGGCATTGCGCCGAATAAGCTCCTTGCCAAGCTCGCCTCAGACATGCAAAAGCCGGACGGTCTGGTGATAATACGTCAGGAAGACGTGGCCGCTCTTCTCGAAAACCTTCCGGCCAGCGAGTTGTGCGGCATAGGCCCGATGCTTACGCGCCATCTGGCAGGCCTCGGCATAAACACCTGCGGACAGCTCGGCAGGTATCCGGCGGGAGCGCTGCGCGAGCGTTTCGGGATGATAGGCGAGAGGCTGAGCCTCATGGGCAAGGGCATTGACGACAGTCCCGTGGCCTTTGCCCATGCGCTGGATGATGCGGCAAAGAGCGTCGGCCACTCCACGACCCTTCCGGCCGACGTCTCGGACAAGGCGGATATAAAGAGGCATCTCCTTAAACTTTCGGAGATGGTCGGGGCGCGCTCGCGCAGGCACGGCCTTGCCGGAGCCAAGGTCGTGTTGACCGTGCGGTACTCGGATTTTTATACGTTTACCAGGCGCAAGGCTTTGCCAAGGCCGACGAACGACACGCGCGAGATATACGGCGCGGCATGCGCCATCATAGACGGGCTGCGCCTCAAGGCCCCGGTAAGGCTCCTCGGCGTCAGCATTACCGATATGGCCGCGGGCATGGCGCAGTTGGCGCTCTTTGAAGGCGATATGAAGCGCGGCAGGCTCATGGCCGCGCTCGATTCCATCAATATGACCTTTGGCAGCGGCCGGATCACCTGGGCGACGCTTCTGGAGGATGAGGCGGCAGACGGCTTTCATAAGGGCGTTATAGCGCCGTCATGGAGGCCGTCCGGCGTCAGGATGGTCGACTGCAAGTAGACGGACATATTATAAGGGCGTCACGTCGTAATAATATATGCCGGGCTTGCGTAGAGGCGCGTGAACCGCCGTTGTCGCCGGATGGGGCAGGCGGGTCCCTGGTCTGCATGAGCAATCATCATCCTTTCGGATGAGCCGTGGCTTAAGCCTTTGGGTGGATGCGCGGCTCAACCTTAATATCTTCTTAAAATACACCCCGCGCCCGATTTACTTTAAGCATGCCCGGCCTTATAATCAATACAGATTAGTCATTATGAGATGGCGTCATTATGAACCGCAGGCGGCCTGTTTAACGGGCCCAGGGGGTTGGTTATGGCAAAGACAATAATGGTCGTTGATGATTCGGCTTCGGTAAGACAGGTCGTTAACATAGTCTTGAAGAACGGCGGATATGAGGTCATCGAGGCGTGCGACGGCGTGGACGCCATGCAGAAGCTCTTCGGCAAGAAGGTCAACCTTGTCATCTGCGACGTCAATATGCCGAATATGGACGGCATAACGTTCGTCAAGAACATGAAGACCTCGCCTGCCCATAGGTTTACGCCTGTCATCATGCTTACTACGGAATCGTCCGAATCGAGGAAGGACGAAGGCAGGCAGGCCGGGGCAAAGGCCTGGTTTGTAAAGCCCTTCAAGCCGGAGACCATGCTGGAGGCAGTGTCGAAACTCGTCCTGTTCAATTAGGGAACCTCTGATTAATTACGTTCCGCTGTCATAACTGAAGGAGCGCAGCGACTGAAGAATCTTGCAACTTATTGATTTACCTAAAGTGGAAGATTCTTCGCTTCGCTCAGAATGACAAAAAAAGAATAAATCAGAGCTTCCTTAGACATAAGCATATTCCCGCAACATTTTCCTGCAACTATCCGCCGTTAAATGCAAATCCCAAGGACCCGCGCCAGCCGGCGCGGGTCCCCCGCCCGGTTTCAGATGCCTGGAATCACAGCCTCAGCCGGATGGCGGGATGAAGGATTGTTAACGCCGCTTTGATGCCGGTATGCCGGTTTATTGTCCTTGCTCACGGTTGCATCTTTATATGGATGCGCGCATGGCCCGGTTTAATCTCTTCAGGCAAGCGAAGTAAGAGCGCAAGGTCGTGCGTCTTTCCGTGTTATGGCCGGGGCGCGCGTCCTCTTTGCCGCCGCGCTTGCCGGCACGTCATACGGTTTTTGCCGTTGACGTCTAACTTGCCGTGAGCATTGATTTTTTTCTTGCTTTTTTTTTGGATTTTGGACTATGCACGCAACCGCCTTTCTGATATACTTCTCTGGATAGAAGGGGGGAAAGCATGCAGACACGCGGCGGTAAACGAGACGATAAGTTTCTTTTTCTCTACCTTAGCAACTATAAACGCATCATCGTAGTCACTATACTGGTCTCCTTATTCCTGCCCGGCGTAGTGGATATATTCCTCAGCAAGTACATATACGCCTTAATGGCTGCCGTCGTCCCGGACCAATACCACGAGTATCTGCGTTGGTGGCAGGACGCCTTCTGGGTCATGTTCGGCGTGGCCATGGTCATGGGCGTGGCCGTCGTCCTCGCCCTTAAGCCGCTGCGTTCCATAGCCAGGCAGGAAGAGGAGATACTGAGGGAACTCGGCGAGCAGGACGATTCGTATCACATCCGCAAGGCCAAGCTCGAGCGTTACTTCGACACGCAGCACGAATTGAACCTCCTTACCGGGGCGCACCTCCGGGATATCGTCAATCACACGAGCGACGACGCCCAGCGTATCATCAACAAGACGCAGGAGATAGACCAGTCGATGATGTGGATGCACGAGACCCTCAACTCGCTCGACAAACAGAGCGAGACGCTCGCCGAGCAGTCCGGGGCTACGATATCCGCCAACGAGGACACCATCGACGGGTTGCGCGCCTACATCGACAGGCGCCTGGTCGACGTTGAGGCCGATTACAGGATAGTCATGGGGCTTGCCGAGAAGGCGCGCAGCATGACGAATCTCGTTGATCTCCTCAAGGAGATAAGCGACCAGACTAACCTGCTGGCGCTGAACGCGGCCATAGAGGCCGCGCGGGCGGGCGAGCACGGCAGGGGCTTCGCAATCGTGGCCTCCGAGGTGAGGAAGCTCTCCGGCCAGTCCGAGGCCGCGGCGACCAAGATAGGCCACGCCATGATAGCCATGGCCAACGAGATAGAGACCCAGTTTTCCAATAAGCTCAACCAGCAGACGAACAGGCAGGAATCCGCCCTGCTTAAAAACCTCGAGTCCCAGCTTGCGAACCTCGGCGCCGGGTATAATCAGCTCGACGCCCTCAACACGCAGATACTCGACCAGGTAAGGACCTCCAGCAAGAAGGTCTCCGCCCAGGTGCTTGAACTCCTTGCCAACGTGCAGTTCCAGGACATCCTGCGCCAGCAGATAGAACTCGTCATGCGCACGCTCGGGGACACGAACACATACCTCGACCACCTCAAATACTGCCTTAACAGGGTCGAGCCGTGCACGCCGGATTGCTCGGACCCCGACTGCGCCGGGGTTGATTTCTCCACCGAAGGCATCTTCAAGTACTATGTCATGGAGAAACAGCGCGACGCCCACCTAAAGGTTATCAGCGACAAGACCGATATACATTACAAGAAGGATAAACGCAAGGACGCGAAAAAACTCGCGGATGGCGACGTTACGTTCTTTTAGCGGGCTGCTGAAAAGCAGTAAATATGTCATTCCCGATGTTTTAGTCCCCGACTAATACATTCGGGGACGAATCCACTCTCTGTAAAATCAACGAGTTATGGATTCCCACCTTCGCGGGAATGACGACATGAAGCGGTGTTGCTGTGTTTTTCAACAGCCTGTTAGACGTTTACGCAAGGAGAAGGTCTGCTTATGGGAAAGGTAGTTATGATAGTCGACGATTCCGCCTCGATACGGCAGGTCGTCAACCTGACGCTCCGCAAGGTCGGCTATGACGTCATAGAGGCGGTGGACGGGCAGGACGCGCTGAGAAAGCTCGCCTCCGTCAAGGTCAATCTCCTGATATGCGACGTGAATATGCCGAACATGGACGGCATCACGCTCTTGCGCGCCCTCAAGGAGATGCCGAGCTATAAATACGTTCCGGTAATAATGCTCACCACCGAGTCTCAAGAGGCAAAAAAGCAGGAGGGCAGGGCCGCGGGGGCAAGGGCCTGGGTCGTCAAGCCCTTCAAGCCCGAGCAGATGCTCGAGGCCGTGTCCAAGCTCATAGTCCAGTAGCCTGAATGGACGGAGTGTTTTTTCAACAACATGGTAGCCGTAAATACGGAGCCTGCCATCACCAGCCTTGAATGTCAGCGCGCGAGGCCTTGAAGGAAAATCATGGATTTTAACGTTAAAAAGACGGACGGCGTCGTCAATATCAGCTTTGCCGGGGAGTTTACCATCTACGCCGCGGCTGATATCAAGGCGCGGCTTGTCGAATCGCTCGGCCAAGGCCGCATGCTGGACGTGGACCTTGAAGGCGTAACCGAAATGGACACTTCAGGCGTTCAACTCCTCATACTCGCCAGGAGAGAGGCGGATATGCTGGGCAAGGGGTTCCGGGTGAGCCGGTGCGGCGAAGCCGCGGCTGCGGCCATTGACGTATATAATCTCCGGGAATTTTTCAATATTTCCTGACCGGGCGCCTCTTTTCGGCAAGACGGTCATCTTTTTACCGGCGGCTTGCGGCCGCGCATATAAATCTTACTCAAGGGATTACTCGTGGCGAGATGGAAATAGACCTCAGTCAGGCACGGCAGACCTTTATAACCGAGGCGCGCGAACTCCTGCAGGATATCGAGAACTCGCTTCTGCGCCTCGAGAAGAACCCGCGCGACGACGACACGGTAAATACGCTCTTCCGCGCCGTCCATACGATAAAGGGGTCGTCGGGTATCGTGGGCATGGATATCGTCGAGGGGTTTACCCACTTCGTCGAGAACCTGCTTATGAAGGTGCGCGACGGCGATATACCGGTGACCAACTCCATAATAGAGCTTCTGCTGGAGTCAAGGGACCACATCGTGGAGCTTGTCGACCTTGCGGTGGCTGACGCCAGAGCGCTGCCCCGGGACGTCTCCGGGAGACAGGCCGTTTTGCTGGAGCGCTTCGACGCATATCTTGACCAACAGGCGAAGGCGGCGGCAGCGGCTTCCTCCGCAGTAGAGGCCGGAGACGCAACCGGCGCTGTCGGGCAGGCCGTATCGACCGACGCCTGGCATATTTCCCTGCGTTTCGGCGCAGACCTGCTCAGAAGCGGTATGGACCCCATATCGTTTCTTAACTATCTCTCAAAGCTCGGCGCCGTAGTCTCGATGCTTACGATATACGACTCGATGCCCCCGGCTTCCGGGATGGACCCGGAGTCGTGTTATCTCGGGGTTGAGATAGGTTTCAAGACCGACTTTGACAAGAAGGCCATAGAGGACGTCTTTGAGTTCATCCGCGACGACTGCAGGATACACATACTGCCGCCGCACAGCCGCATCGGCTCGTACGTCGAGCTTATAAAGGCCTTGCCTGAGGACGCTGCGCTCCTGGGCGAGCTTCTCGTCAAGGGTGGCGCGCTTACGCAGGCCGAACTCGACGAGGCTCTCAAGCTTCAGACGGCGTCAGGCGTCTCGGCTTTGCATGACGAAGGCAAGCCGCTCATAGGCGAGATACTCGTAAACAAGGGGATGGTGGCGCACGAGGTGGTGGACGCCGCCCTTGAGAAACAGAAGGAGACCCTCAAACACAAGTCGAAAGAGGCGCTCACCATACGCATCGACGCCGCGCGCCTCGACGCCCTTGTCAATATGGTGGGCGAGCTCGTCATAGCCAACGCCAATATCAACCAGCACGTCGAGCGCCTCCAGGACCCCTCTCTCATGGAGAGCGCGGCCATCATGATGCGTCTGGTCGAGGAGGTCCGTGAGACCACCATGCGCACGCGCATGGTGCCGATAGGCGAGACCTTCAGCAGGTTCAATCGCGTGGTGCGCGATATCAGCCGCGATTTTAACAAGGAAATAGACCTCGTCATAACCGGCGCGGATACCGAACTCGACAAGACCGTGGTCGAGAAGATTGCGGACCCCCTGATGCACCTCGTCAGGAACGCCGCCGACCACGGCATCGAGAGGCCGGGCGACAGGACGGCCGCGGGCAAGCCCGCAAAAGGGCGCATCCGCCTGCACGCGTACCATGACGCGGGCAGCATAGTAATCGAGATTGCCGACGACGGCAAGGGGCTTAACAAGGACAGGATACTCGACAAGGCCGTCTCGCTTGGGCTGGCGGTACCGGGCCAGACCCTTACGGACGGCGATATATACGGGCTTATATTCGAGCCGGGTTTCTCAACCGCCTCTGAGGTAACCAAGCTCTCCGGTCGCGGCGTCGGCATGGACGTCGTGCGCCGCAATATCGACGCCCTTCGCGGGTCGGTGGCCCTGGACAGCGTCGAGGGCAGGGGCACCACCGTGCGCATCCGTCTGCCGCTGACGCTCGCCATCATAGACGGGTTCATGGTCGAGGTAAGTGAATCGTCGTACGTCATTCCCCTTGACATGGTCGTCGAGTGCGTGGAGATGCCGGGCGCCGAGCGCATCGCGGCGAGGGAGCGCGGCTATATCAACCTGCGCGGTGAGGCGCTTCCATACATAAGGCTTCGGACGTTTTTCGGCGAGAGCGCAAAGGGCGACCTTTACGAGAGCATCGTAATAGTAAAGTACGGCGAGACAAAGGTCGGTCTTGTCGTGGACTTTCTGCAAGGCGAGGTCCAGACGGTCATAAAGTCCCTCGGCGCCGTCTACAGGAACCTCCACGGCATCTCCGGGGCAACCATAATGGGCAACGGCACGGTGGCGCTCATACTCGACATACCGACGCTCGTCGAGACGGTGGTGAAGTATGCGCATGAGAGCGGACAGGCGTCGACCCGGGCTGAAAGAACGGGATAACGGTTTTGGCATCATTCAGGCGGTCAGCGGACCAGGCAGGGCGCTTTGCGCGCCCGACCGCGAGCCGGGACAAGGCATTATAATAAAGTGGCAGGCCAAAAGGAGGGGCGTATGAATTTTTTCAGGAATCTAAAGACCGGGGCGAAACTCATCCTGAGTTTCGCAATAATAATCATCTGCATCATCATCCTCGGCGCCATCTCTGTCGACAGGGTCGGCGAGATGAGGGACATGATACAGCAGTTCCATGACGACATGTACGCCCAGTATTCGGAACTGGCGCATATAAACGATTATGTGGCCTCTATCAGGATAGGCGCTTTGCGCATTTCCAACGAGCCCGACCAGTCCAAGCGGCAGACCATATTCAACGAGGCTGACGAGGACATGAGGGGGGTGGACAAGATAGTCTCCAAGCTCCTCGGCAGCGCCGGGTTGACGTCTGACGAGAAGAAGGCGTATGAAGACTTGAGCAGTTCATGGAAGTCATATAACGAATCAAGGCAGAATACCTACAGGTGGGCGCTCGCCGGAGAGTTTGACAAGGCCAAGCTCAACGCGGCAACCGACGCCTCGGCCAAGTACAAGGTGCTTGACGAGACCGTAAGACGGTTGATGGATATGCAGGACGAGGCCGCGGGCAAGCTCTATCAGGAGGCCGAGAACGATTATGTCTTCATCCGCAATACCGTCATAGTCGCGGCGGCAATAGCCATCCTCATAGCCATTATCTTCGTTATAATACTCACCAGGATGATAGCCGCCCCGCTTGCGTTCGTCACCGCCAACGTCGCCAACAGGCTCGCTGAAGGCGACCTTACCGTGGATGTGGACGTGGTTGGCAAGGACGAGATAGGCCAGTTGCAGTTGTCGCTTAAGAATATGGTCGAGAAGCTGCGCGACGTCGTGACCGACGTGCGCGGCGTATCCGATAACGTCGCCTCCGGCAGTCAGGAGCTCAGTTCGAGCGCGCAGCAGATTTCCCAAGGCTCGACCGAGCAGGCCGCGTCCACGGAAGAGACTACCTCTTCCATGGAGGAGATGGCCGCGAACATCAGGCAGAATTCCGACAACGCCCAGCAGACCGAGAAGATCGCCCTCAAGTCCGCGCAGGACGCCAAGGACAGCGGCAAGGCCGTCTCCGAGACCGTTATCGCCATGAAGGAGATAGCGGGCAGGATTTCCATCATAGAGGAGATTGCCAGGCAGACGAACCTTCTGGCCCTTAACGCGGCGATAGAGGCCGCGCGCGCGGGCGAGCACGGCAAGGGATTTGCCGTGGTCGCATCCGAAGTGAGAAAACTTGCCGAGAGGAGCCAGACCGCGGCAGGCGAGATAAGCAAGCTCTCGTCCACCTCCGTGCAGATAGCCGAGCAGGCCGGCGAGATGCTCACGCGCCTCGTGCCGGACATACAGAAGACCGCGGAACTCGTCCAGGAGATAAGCGCCGCGAGCAACGAGCAGAACAGCGGCGCCGAGCAGATAAACAAGGCCCTGCAGCAGCTTGACCAGGTCATCCAGCAG
>JACRNO010000034.1 GCA_016234855.1 Deltaproteobacteria bacterium
AGACGACGAACCAGACCTATGGGAGTCTTCAGCGACAAAACCAGCATCGAAAGAATACTATTCGCGGTATTTACTTACGAAAACAAGAAACAAGGAACCGCTACCCTTTTCTCACTGACACAAAATTCTTGACGTTACCCAAGACAGACCGGCCCCACCCGTTCGCAACGCGCCGGGAGCCGTTGCAGACGCAAACCGGTTGATTTATAAGGCAAAATGCGTTACCATATTTGACATGATTTACAATACTCAAGACCAGTCTCATTATTTTTCAGATATATGCGTAAACCTCTGTAAAGGCCTGTGCTGCAAACCGTGGTGGGGGATTATCGCCTACAGCGCGGGCAAGGACGGGGGCGCAGGCGCCGCGCAATTCAGGGCCGAACTCATCAAAGGGATGAAGGCCCGCTGCACGAGGATAATGGATGCCTATGTAACGAACGAAAAACCTCCGAGGCGCCTGTTCAAGCCGCCGCAGAGATACAATCTGATATTAAAGACCGTCCGGCCGACACCGGCCGGATTCACGCTCGACCTCATCGCCATGTTCGCCTTTGAATGCCTCTACCTGGCCGACGACAACACCTGCTCCATCCATCCGGCACGCAGCGCCGGACGCGACATCCGCCCCCCTCACTGCGCCGCGCTCGGCACACCCGGCGCAATCGAAGGCGGCAAGGGATTCTGCCGCATCATCCACGCGGCCGAGGCCTCACAAAACGCTCAGTCTGATGAACGCGACAAGGCCGTTACAATGGCGTGGGAGTCGGAGAAGGAGACGAGCCAGCGCCATTATGCCGCGAGCAAACCCACGGTTGAAGAGGCCGTGGATGCCGTTATGGGGCGCATAAGTGAGTATATGCCGCAAACGGCGCAAGTCAAGGGAGACGGCGCTGCCCAGGCAAAAGCCGGCAGAAACGACCCGTGCCCGTGCGGGAGCGGGCAGAAGTTCAAGAAATGCCACGGCAGGTAAAGGGTCGGACAACGGCAGGCAGGCTTAAATAAATGGAAATAAATAGGGACACTTGTACTATTTATTACGGATAACCGGCCACCCCTTTAAAACTCGATATTAGGCCTCAATATCACCTGATATTCGTTATTATTTTCCTTGTCAGCCAGCGAACCCGTGTACTTCTCGGCGCCCTGCCATATAAAACCCACTGCAAACGAAAACCCCATCTTCTCAACCTTGAAAGGCCACTTCTTGTCCACGACGAAGTAATGCCGCAGAGGCTTCCATGTCTTGCTGTCGAAGTCAACGGTGTACTCGGCCCCGCTGTTATTGAAGAACGAGTTCGTCGCGTCAACGAAGTCGAGGCGGCTTCGGCGCAGCGACAGGTAGACCACGTCTTTTATCTCCGGGTTCCCGTGGAGCTTGCCGCCCACGCGAAACGACCAGTGCAGGTCGTGTGTCGGCAGTTTCCTGTCCCCTTTTATCTTCCATTCCAGTTCGACGGACTTATCCGGTATGAGCCTGTTGTTGTGGATATTATAGTTGGAAACGCTTACGAGATAACCCATGTAACCGAAGTTCCCGCTCCTGTGTTCCTCTCCGGGCCTGGTAAAACTGACGACGTTGCCGAGAAAGAGCGAGAGGGCATACGGCTCTTCAAACCCGGCCGTAATCGCCTTGACGAGGTTGACGTCCCGGGCCACTTCTCCGTTGTCATAAAGGTTGCGGGCGTTGTCTTTCAAGTATACGCCGAGGTTCGGCATGGGAAATACTGCGGCCTCAAGCACGAGAAAACGAGGTATCAATGAACTGAAGAGCAGTTCCTTATATATCTCTATCTCTGGCCTTTCTCCGGCATCCGGTATGGGTGCATCCGTAAGGCCGACATATAGGCCGACGTTGGAGTAATATGCGTCCAGTTCCGTTTCCACGCGCACCCGCCTGTTCTCGGGCGCGACTTCTCCCGCGGCCTTTTCAACCGTCTCCGCAAAGACGGGGAAAGAGACAAGAAGATGAAGTAAAAGAAATACGACGATTGACAGAGGCCGGGTAAAGGTTCTCATCATGAGTTGACGGCTCATCACGGTAAGGGCTTCAGGGCAACCGGATTTAACGACGGTGGATACCCTTTATGTATAACAAAGAAGCAGGGAAAAGAAAAGGAGAAAGGCGCGCCGGAGAGCGGCGGGTCGATTATTTTGTTCTTATCGTTCCCACGCCCCGGCGCGGGAACGCACCCCTGGACGCGGGAGCGTCCCGATAGACATTTCAACTCCGCCGGATAAAAAAATAGGCGCCATCCATAGTGAGGAGTAAGAACAATACCGACTCCCCCTCTTTTTAAAGAGGGGGCCGGGGGGAGTTACGTATTAGCTGCCACAAGACTAACCCCTCCCGACCTCCCCTTTAAAAAGGGGAGGTGCAAGACAGTTCGGTTTAATAAATCAGAGTTTCTCTAACGGGTCTCGTGGGAAAAACAGAAAGGTTTACTCGTGGGGACAGGCTGGCGTCATCGGGGTTTCCCTGCACGGGCGGCTGCAAATACCTTCACGAAGACGCGCCATACTTATCAACCAGCACATAGAGGATTGTATCCTCCATCTCTATCCGTTTATTTACCGTCCTCAATATGTTCAAGGTCTCGACTACGAACTCGTCAGGCTCATCCCGTATATCGAGGTCATGCACCCATCTGCGCATATACTTCTCAAAGGCATCCCTCAGCCCGCCTGCTTCGTCAACAAATACCTTTACAGTCTCCTTGACCTTCGGGTCAGGATGGTGCATGAGGTGAGGATAGACGGACATATCCTCGTAAGCAAGGTGATAGACGAGTTTGCCGGCGAGTTTCGAAAGCATCCTGCGTATCCCAACGCTGTCTTTTACAAGCCCTGCGGGATCAATGCTGTCGATTATCTCTTCGGAGAGCATGGTCAGCTCTCTATGGTGCAACCTCAGGTGGTTCGTCTCAACCGTCATGATGAAGCCTCTGTGAGCTCGCCTGAATGAAGCCACGGCAATGCGTCGCTCCGTCAAGATGATTTAACTCCCGGTTCATTCGCTTTGAGTATAGCCTAAAAACCGCCGATATCAAGACCCGCAAGTCCGATTAATTGATTATCACCCGCAATCCATTGATTTTCTTTGTTAAATCAATGGAACACGGCTGTTGCCGAAGAGCCATCAGCAACCCAAACTTATGCGGGTTCAAGTTTGTAACTTGAACCCATGAGTTCGTGCGCAGAAAAACGCCGCGTTCTTTACAATTACATAATAAAAGGTTCAGGTTGCAAACCTGAACCCGCCGGCGTGGATGCGCAAACACGACAAAGCCGCCTGACCCCTGCCTGTCAGGCGGCTTTGCTCTTAAAGCGCGGTCTATTACTCCGGGCAGACTATATCGTAACCTTCAACATGGGATTCGCTTCCGTCATCTTCCGCCGGACAAACGCCTTGGCCGTCTCAAGGAGCGCGGCGCTTGAGGCCTCGAAGCGAAGGACGAGGACCGGCTGGGTATTCGAGGCCCTGACCAGCGCCCAGCCGCCGTCGAAGTTTATGCGGAGCCCGTCTATCTTGATGATATCCTTCACGACAAACGCATCCGTGCCCGAGCCTATGACCTTGTCGAGCCGCTCTATCACCTCGAACTTCATCTCATCCGGGCAGTCCACGCGAATCTCCGGGGTCACGACCGTATCCGGCACTCCGGCAAGCAGGGTCGAGAAGGCGAAGCCCGGGTCCTTGGCGCGCCTTGCGGCCATTATCTCCACGAGCCTTGCCGAGGCATAGACCGCGTCGTCAAACCCGTAATACCTGTCGGCGAAGAATATATGCCCGCTCATCTCGCCCGCCATGGCCGCGCCGAGCTCCTTCATCTTCGCCTTTATTAGCGAATGGCCCGTCTTCCACATGACGGGCTTGCCCCCTGCCTTCGCTATCTCGTCGTACATGACCTGCGAGCACTTGACCTCGCCGACGATAATCGCGCCGGGAGAAGCCTCGATTATCGCGCGCGCAAATACAACCATGAGCTTGTCTCCCCAGATGACCGCGCCCTTCTCGTCAACCACGCCTATCCTGTCGGCGTCGCCGTCGTAGGCCACGCCGAAGTCGGCGCCCTCCTTCTTCACGGCCTCTATAAGGTGCGCGAGGTTCTTCAAGACCGTAGGGTCGGGGTGGTGGTTCGGGAACCGGCCGTCCGGCTTTGAGAACAACTCCACGACCTCGCACCCGAGCCTGCGTAAAAGCGCCGGGGCAACCGGCCCGGCCGTGCCGTTACCCGAGTCAAGCACCACCTTGACCGGCTTTGCGAGCCGGGGCAGCTTAAACTTAGCCGCGACCTCGTCTATGTAATGCGGAATAATCTCCTGCTTCTCGACCTTGCCCGCCGCCGCTGGAGGGGCCGAGTCCAACTCGTCGCGGATTATCTTCTTGAGGGCCTGGATTTCATGGCCGTGTATCGTCTCCTTGCCGATGCTCACCTTGAAGCCGTTATACTCCGGCGGGTTGTGACTGCCGGTTATCATCACCCCGCCGCAGACCTTGCCCTTAAAATGCTGCATGGAAAAGTACTGGAGCGGCGTCGGACACTCGCCTATGTCGATGCAATCCACGCCAGCGGCGGTAAGCCCTTTTATAAGACCGTCGCGCAGCGCGGTCGAGGAGAGCCTCACGTCGCGGCCAACGGTTACCATCATCGCGCCCTTGCCTGCCGCGCCCGCCTTCCTCGCCATCACCGCATAGGCCCTGCCGATAAGCTCGGCCACCTCAGGGGTCAGGTCCTGACCGTAGGTGCCCCTGATATCGTATTCGCGAAAGAGTCCGTCCGATACATTGGCCATAATTAAAACTCCTTTCTTGTTTTCTCTTTTCTTTCCGAGCGCAGGCGCTCGAAAAAACCCTTCAAGACCCGGGCGGCCTCGGGCTCGCAGACCCGCGAGGCCACCTTTACCCTGTGGTTGAGCCGCTTATCGTCCGATACGTCGTAGACCGAGCCGCACGCCCCGGCCTTCGGGTCAAAGGCAGCAAAGACAAGCCTCGGTATGCGCGCCTGTATTATCGCGCCCATGCACATAAGGCACGGCTCCAGCGTGACATAGAGAGTCGTATGCTCAAGCCTCCACGCCCCGAGCTTTCTTGCCGCCGAACGTATGGCGGTTATCTCGGCGTGCAGGGTCGGGTCCAGCCCGGTCTCCTTGCGGTTATGGCCCCGGCCTATGACGCGCCCGTCGGCCACCACCACCGCGCCTATGGGCACTTCAAACCGCGCCCCGGCCTTTGCAGCCTCCTTTAGCGCGGCCTGCATGAAGGTTTCGTCAATGGCCTTATTCATACTTGTTTATATAATATCCATTAAAAGGCGTTATATTCAACCGTTTTATTCGACCTCGCTCCACTCCATCCACTCGCCCAGAGCCGGGTAATATAGTGCGCGCCTTATCTCGCGGCCCTCGCCGGTTGCGCGTATGGCAGCTGCGTAACGCTCGAGCTGAGGCCTGTAGCGCTCCTTCTCGCTCTTCAGGAACTCGGCAAGCGAGCCGCCTTCATGTCCGCCAGTCTTATAATCCACGACCCAGCGCACGCCTGCCTCATCTACGAACGTCCGGTCGATGACAAGGTGTTCGACGGCGCCGTTTATGACCGCCGTAAGCGCAAACTCGGTTGCGGCCTCCTTATGAGGGCCGATGAGCCAGCGCCCGCGCTCGTCTGACAGGGCCTTACAGATGATTTCAACCCCGTCAGCCGCCCTTTGCGCGGCCTCAGGGCCTGTAAGGCCGAGCGAGCGCAGGAGTTCCGTTATATGGCCTTCGGAAGCCCGTACGCGCTCGGGCGTCCAATTGGCCGCGCCTTCGTTCGCAATCCTGCATAAATATTGATGCACCGCCCTACCGGTCTGCCTTGCCGCCTGACCCGCCCAGCGGAACTCAGGCGCGGCCCGGCCTCTTGCCTCGATTGTCGAGGCCGCTCTTTCGATTGGCCCGGACGCAGGCGGCAAGGCCCACAGCGCGCAACTCCGGTCCGGTCTCAACGTGTCCGAAGAGGTAGAGGTATCTACGCGCCCTTGTGGCCCCGACGTAGAAGAGGCGCGCGGCCTCAAGCCGCATCTTCTCCCTTGTGACGTCCTTCAGATAATCATATAACGGGCTCGGGTTTCCGCCCCTTCTCTTTTCAACCGGGGCAAGGAGGATATCGTCTCCGCGCTCCATCCATATAAGGAGCTTCTTATCGTCGCGGCGCGGAGGCCTGCCGAGTCCGGGCATCAGGACATGGTCGAACTCCAACCCCTTCGCCTTATGAAGCGTCATCAACTCTATGTTCGTATCAATGCCGCCGGTGTCGGCGTAGAGCTTTTCAATGCGCCCTTCAATGGATTTGAGCGGATCGAGCCGGCCGCCGACGCCGACCGAACCAACGACGTCAAAGAAGGCCTGTGCGTCAGCCATGGCCGAGGCATCCGCAAGGCAGGCCGGGCCGCCAAGCCCTATCCATAACCCTTCGAGCAGGCTCCGCATGGCTACGCGCCCCCTGTTGTCAAGCCCTGTTGCGAGCTTTGACCGCACGAGCGCAAGCCGCGCCTGTCCGTCCCCGGACAGCCCCGCAATGCGCGCCTCGTCGTTGATGAGCGTCCAGACCGGGGTGTCGGCGCCGCCAAGACAAAGGCTATGCATGTCGGAAAGCGCAAGACCGCACCACGGGGCGCGCAATACCGCAAGGCCTGCGGTCCTGTCATACGGATGAAGGAGGAAACGCAGGAGCGCAAACAAGTCCTGGACGACCACGCGTTCGCCGAGCGGGTCGAACTCGCGCGCGCGAAAGGCCACCCCTTCGGCCTTCAATGTCTCTACTATCACGGCCAGGTGCGAACGCGAGCGGCACAGGACGGCGCAAGACTCGTCCCTGCCGATACCCTTTAAGATTGATGCGACCTCGGCCGCCTCTGCCCCGTCGCTTCTGCCGTCAAAGAGACGCAAGACCGGCTCGCCCTTGGAAAGCGCCTCTTTATGCGCGACCGACGGCTCGTACCTGACCGCGCCGGTAAAGACGTCCTCAACGGACGGGAAGACCGGGGCGAACGTCTCATTGACCCAATCGATTATCTGGGCGTGCGAGCGGAAGTTCGTCCGAAGGGTCAACGGCGTAAGCCTGACGCCGTTGATGCCGCTCTGTCTTGCCTCAAGAAAAAGACCAACCTGCGCCTCGCGCCAGAGGAATATCGACTGCATGGGGTCTCCGACGACAAAGAGGGTCCTGCCGTCTGACGGTTCCCAGCCCGACGTAAGAAGGCGCAGCAACTTCAGCTGCGTGTAGGAAGTGTCCTGATACTCGTCAACGAGTATGTGGCTGAGCCTGAGGTCAAGGGCAAGCAGGGTCTCGGAAGGCGAGTCCGGCGAGCCGAGCGCCTCGATGGCCGCTGAGGCAATCTCAATGAAGTCCGCCTCCCCGCGCTCGGCAAAAACGTCTTTGAGACACCGCACCGCCACGGGCAGCAGCCTTGCAAGCGCAAGGAGCATCTCCCACTCCCACTCGTCGTAACGCGGCGTGGGCAAGGCCTTCACCCGCGCCAATTCAGTCAAGAACTCCCCTTTGGTCTCGAACTCGGACAGGAGTTCCTTGAACGCTTTTTTGTCTCCGGCCGCTGCCTTGTCAGCGGGAAAGCCATTCCTGACGTTGACGCCCACGGGTTTACGCAACTCGCCCTTATCAGTCAGAAGCAGCGCGGCGAGCGCCTGCCACAACGGCAGAGCGTCACTCGACGCGCCTGGCATAGACGTCAGATTGGCGAGTCTCTTTACCGGACTATCATCTCCGAGGTTAGAGGCCGCAAACCGGGCCGAGCCGAGGAGCCAGTCGTCAAGCTCGGACGGAAAGGCCGCAGCCACGCGCATGAGCCGGGTCTCGACAAGCCGTCCGATTGCAGCCTCAAGCCCGGCGCGCAGACCTTCATCGAAAGAGGCGTCCTTAGTATTGACATGGCGCAGCCACTGGTCGCGCCGCTCGAGCATGACGACGATGCGGTCTGTCAGGGCCTCGACAGAGTTATCCATGTGCCTTAGGCCGGACAACACGACCCCGGCCTCCGGCCCGTTGCCATCGAGCATCTCCACGGTGCGGGCCGCGGCCTCATGATACAACTCTTCGGGATTGGCGCTTATGGCGAGCCGCCCGCCCGTCTTCGATAACACGGGAGCGGCGGCCACCACCGAGGCGCAGAACGAATCAATCGTCTGAATCTTAAGACGGCCGGGGTTGGCGAGAATATCCCATCCGAGGCTTGCCGAGCGCTCAAGGGCGGCCCTCGCAAGCGCGAACGTCACCCGCTCGTTGGGCGAAGCGGGAGACGCGCCTTCGGCAGCCGCGGCCATGGCGTCAAGGATGCGGTTACGCATCCCGGCGGCGGCCTTGCGCGTAAAGGTCATGGCCAGAATCTCTTCCGGCCTCTTTACGGCCGCAAGGAGCGCGAGGAACCGCTGCATAAGGAGCTCGGTCTTGCCCGAGCCGGCCGGGGCCTGCACGATAAAAGACCGGGCAGGGTCGAGCGCGGCCTCACGCTCGCGGCCGTCGGCTATCTCTTTAACAGGTTCAGTCATCCGTGCGCGTATCCTCTTCCGCCATATTTACATTACCCGTCTCGGTTATCCTGCAAAGCACAGTAAGGTCGCAGTGAGCGCACGGCGCCTCCATCCCTTTAAGCTCCGGGTTCGGGTCAACCGAGGCCTCGCCCGCCATGAACGCTGCAGCAAGCCCCTCGACCGTCGCCTTCCAGAATTCCATCAGAGCGGCCCAGTCGCCTTCCCAATAACGCACGCCCGGAGGCCTGACCCCCGGAAGGGTCTCCTCGGCCTTTGACACACCCACGAACCTGCAATCGCCGGGCACGACCTTTGCGAACGAGACGGCGTCGTAGGCGCCGGTAAGACTGTATACCTGAAGCTGCGGGTCCGCGGGCCGCTTCCTGAAGAAGTCGGCCGGACTCTTGACCGCCCCGGTCTTGTAATCGATTATGACCTCGCCGCCGCTTATCTCGTCCACCCTGTCGAGACGGCAGGTTATCGGAAGCCCCGCGATATTGAGCTCCGTCTTAAGCTCGACGGCCTTCACCTTGAACGCGCCGCGCGCCAGTTCCTTATCAGCCCAATCGAGCAGCAGAGCGCGTATCCTCTCCTTTTCAAGCTCGATGAGCCTTGGAGATATCCCTGACGACAGCCTGACCTCGGCGAATATCTCCTCGGTCATGGAAGCGGCAAAACCGGGCAGACTACCTCCCGCGCTCAATTCACGAAGCCTTTCCGAGTCGACAACCTTGTCCCAGAACCCGCGCATGGCCGCGTGCAGGAGGCTGCCCTTGTCCCGCGGACTCAACCCCGGCTCGGGTACGGCAATGCCGCAGGCCCTGAGCCGGTAGGTGGCAAAGGCCTTGAACGGGCAGAGCGACTGGTCTTTGAGTATCGCCGTGCCGCCCTTTATATATGGCCGCTCGGCCTCTGTCACCGGTATGGCCGGCTCATCCGGTACCTTTTCAAGGTCATGGTCATGGTCAAGAAAGTCGGCCCGCTGAAAAACCGCGTCCCTGAGCCTTGCGCTTGATTTCACCATATCGAAGGGCGCGGCCAGCGCGGCATCCGTTGCGAAGAACGGGCTTGGCCGCATCTCGCGCTCGTCGATGCGGCGCGGGTAACTCACGACAATCGAAGGCGCGGCGCGAAGCACCCTGTTGAGCGCCCTCGCTGCAAAGGCAAGCTCGCGCTCGTGGGAGGAATGCGGAACGCCGGCAGCGCGCTGCGCCTCCAACGGTATGAACGGGTTCGGGGACGGGGAGGCCGGGAGCGCCCCTTCGTGGCAGCCCATGAGCCAGAGCGCGTCGAACTCAAGCCCTGTCGCCTCAAGCAGGCCCAGCACCTCTATATCGGCCTGCGGCGTCTCGGGCTGATGTATCGTCTCGGAGGCAAGCGCGGCGAGCCGCGCAACCGCCTCCTGAGCGGTAAGCCCCCCTCGTCCGCCCTTGTCCGGGACGCCGGATTGCCCTACCCCGTCAAGGGACGCAAACGTATAGAGGAGCCTGTGCCATGCGGAAAGCGCCTGATACTCGTTGCTTGAAAGTTTCACATCGCAGAGCCACCCCATATCGCCGAGGAGCGCGTCAAAGGCCCCGGTCCACCAGGCATACCCGGCCTTACGGGGCGCATTGTTCAGACGATCGAGCCAGCGGCCGAGACGCGAGGCAAGCCCTGTGTCGCTGCCGAGCCTGCGCCTGTATTCGGCAAGGCTGGCGCTTGTGCGGTTATCACGCCGTAACACCGCGTCAACCCCCGCGATTAAGGTATGCCCTGCGCCAGTGGCGAAGTACGGGGACATAAACGCGGCGCTCAGGGCATCGAGCGAGGCCGCGCCAGGGCCGATTGCGAGGATATCGAGGCCGCTCCTTACGAGCGGCTCGCTTGAGAGCGGCAGGCCCAGCGAGATATTATACCCCGGCTCGCCGCCCGCATCCGGCAGAACGGAGGCCGGATAAAGCTCCGCGTCAAACTCCCGTTTTATAAGGTCTCTGTATACGCCGAGTTCCGGACAGATGAGGCCGATGCGCGCCCCAGGCCTTGCCATACGTCTTATCCAGCGGCCGGCCTGCTCAACCTCCTCGCGCTCGTCAACATACGGCCTCACGGTTACGGCTCCGGCAGGCGCGGAAGCGGCATACCCGCCCGCATCAACGTCAATGCCTGACGAGCGCAGCGCCTCAACGAGTCTGCGTTGGGCAGGCGTAAACTCGTCAAAACCGGCAAAGATTACCGAATGAGGCAAGACACATTTTCCTGATTCTATAAGGGCCGCGACCCGGGCTGAAAGGCTTGCCGGGTCGACCCAATTGACGCGGGCCACGGCGTCTTCGTACGAGCCGAGCCATCTCCTGAAGGCCGTTGCCTCTTCAGTAAGAAAGGGTCCGGATTGAACTAGCGAGGCCCTGAGACCATACTCATGAATAATGGAATACGCATCAGCGGCAAAACGTGCAAGTGAGCGGTTGCCCGCCAATACGTCGGGCAGGGCCTTGTCAGAGGCGATTATCCTCTCCCAAAGGGCAAGAGACCGGGCGGAGTCCATGAGGCTGCCGCCCTGCCACGCGCCGGCCCATAGGGACTCGAGCCATGCGGAAAGCGGCATTATCGCGGGCGTGGGCCAGGCAAGCGCGCCCGAGGCCCTGAGGCGCGCGTCATAGGAAGAATGGAGCGAGCGCGCCAGACGCCTGTTGACGGTTACGACGGCTCCGCCGCCTTTCAGCCTGGCTATAAGTTCATCCGGGGCAGGAGATTTCATATTCAAGGATTCTACCATAACGCGGAGCGGTTGGTCATGCAAATTGCCGATTTGACGTTCGGACATTATACCGCAGAGTATTGAAATCGAACCGCGTCTGGTGCATAATTGAACCGGAACGCAAGATACAAGCATTGTTGGCAATCCACCCCGCCTCGCCGGCTTACGACAGCCTTACGCCAGCCGTAGTCTTTTTCTTCAAGACATCAGCCGCACGTTCCGCATCAAGCCGCCTCGACAATCAGGAGCAAGCGTTGCGCCTTACCATCATCAAAAAATCCTTCCTTGCGTTCGCAATCGTGCTCATGCCGATGCTTGCGCTTTTCGCCTATGGATACATGGGCCTGCGCAACTATCTTGAGACGAACACCCTCAGAGACCTATCCATCATCTCCGGGACGGTCGAGACACAGGTAGAACAATACGTCAACCTCACCTTAACCCAGACGCGCAACTTCGCAAGCGACGGGCTTATAAAAGCCGGGCTTGAAGAACTCGCCGGAGGAAACACAGACGCGGCCGCGGCCGTCAACGCGCACCTCGAAAAGAACAAACTCCCCCTCAACCCCTACCTGATACGCATAGACCTCATAACGCCCGGCGGCCGCGTGGCCGCGTCCTCCGCGCCCGGCCGGCGCAAGGCCGACGTAGCGCAGGAGCCTTTCTTCCTGAACGCGCTCAAGGGCGCGACCATAACGCCGGAGTATTCCGGGGAGAACGCGCCCGGCGTAATGACCGTCACCGTGCCCGTGACCGGGATGAAAGGACGGAAAACAATCGGCTATCTCTCCACCGCCCTCACCCTCGAAGAACTCGACCATATCATCAACGGCGAATTCTCTCCGGAGTTCAGCGAAAAGGGTTGGTGGGGAGCGATGGCCCCCACGCTTGAAATCTATCTCGTCAACAACGATAAAAAGATGCTCACAAGGTCGAGGTTCGTGCCGGACGCCATCCTTAAACAGACCGTCAACACCCTGCCCGTGCGCATGTGCGCTGTAGAAGGCGCTGAGCTGCGCGCCTTCTACCCGGACTACCGGGGCGTGGAGGTTGCCGGGGCGTCGGAGTGTCTGAAAACGCTCGGCTGGACCCTGCTCGTGGAGCAGGACAAGGACATGGCGTTCGCATTCATAGGGACTCTCCGGAAATACGCGCTCATTACCGCCGCGCTCGTCACCGCCTTGTTCTCGCTCATCTTTACGCTCTTCTACCGCTCAATCGCGCTGCGACTGACAGGCCTGTCCGCGGCCGCCGCCGGGATTACAACCGGAGATTACACGGTCAAGCTGCCCACGGGCGCGCAAGACGAGATAGGCGAGCTTGCCAATGCCTTCAAGACGATGGCCGGCGGCATAAGGGAGCGCGCCGAATCCCTGAGCCTCAGCGAAGAGAAGTACCGCTCCCTCGTCACCAGCATACCGGACTGCGTATGGACAACCGACGAAGACGGCAACACCGTATTCATAAGCCCGAACGTCGAGGATATCATCGGATATACGCAGACGGACTTTTCCGAACCTGGGAACAAGGAGTTGTGGTTCTCAAACGTCCATGCCGACGATATCAAGACGGTGGCTGACGCCTTCGGCCGCCTCTTCACCATTGGCGAGCCTTTCGACGTCGAATACAGATACAGGCACAGGGACGGCAGATGGCTCTGGCTGCACGACAGGGCGTTGTCCACGCACATAAAGGACGGCAAGAAGCTCGCTAACGGCGTATTCACCGATATCACGGCGAAGAAGCAGGCAGAGGCGGACCTGCGCGAGAGCGAAGAGCGCCTCAAACAGGCCCAGCGCATAGCCAAGGTAGGCTCGTGGGACTGGGATATCGTAAAGAACAGGCTCGTATGGAGCGAGGAGATATACCGCATCTTCGGGATTGCGCCAAACGAGTTCGGGGCCACATACGATGCGTTCCTGAATTCCGTCCACCCGGACGACCGGCCGCTCGTCAAGGCGGCCGTCAATAACGCCCTGCACGAGCATACCGTCTATTCCATCGACCACAGGATAGTCCTACCGGGCAGGAGCGGACGCGTCGTCCACGAGGAGGCGTCCGTCACCTATGACCAGTCGGACAGACCCGTTCGCATGTGCGGGACGGTGCAGGACATCACCGAGCGCGTGGAGGCCGAAGAGGCGGTCAAATCCATAGCGCGCTTCCCGTCAGAGAACCCGAACCCGGTGCTGCGCGCCGCCAACGACGGGACAATGCTCTACGCAAACACCGCCTTCCAGCGCCACTTCGGCGAATATATCGCCGGCCTCGGAATGATGCTCCCGGAGACATGGCAACTGATATGCAAAGAAGTCCGGAAGAGCGGCCTGGCGAGAGAGACGGAGGTCGCGCATAAGGACGCCTACTTCTCCTTCGTCTTCGCCCCGGTGGCCGGCGCCGACTACGTCAATATTTACGGCAGCAACATCACGGTACGAAAGCGCGCCGAATTCGAATTGAAGAAACTCAGCATGGCCATGGAGCAGAGCGTAAACATCGTCTTCATAACCGACGAGAAAGGCATCATCGAATACGTCAACCCGCGCTTCGAGACCGTAACAGGCTACTCAAAAACGGAGGCAGTGGGGCAGACGCCGCGCATCCTCTCGTCGGGCGACGTGACCGACGCCCAGTACGAGGAGATGTGGAAGACGATACTGGCCGGCAGGACATGGCGCTCGGTCTACAGGAACAGGAAGAAGACCGGCGGATACTACTGGTGCAACTCCGTCATCTCGCCCATCATAAACGACGCGGGCGAGACGACACACTTTCTGGCGGTGCAGGAAGACGTCACCGAAAAGATGCGCTCAGACGAGCGCGTAAAAAGACTGGCCGAGCATGACGAGCTCACAGGCCTTGTCAACCGGGCCAGGTTCATGGAGATCGTAAGCCGCTGGATTGAAGAGACAAAAGCCTCCGGCTGCGCAACCGCCGCCCTCATCCTCTTAGACCTTGATTACTTCAAGTTCATGAACGAGACATACGGCCACGGCGCGGCTGACGAACACCTGCGCCGCCTCGCCGGCTTATACAAGGGAATACTTGAACGGCTCCACGCCGAGATGCCGGATAAAGACGGCAGGGAACCCGTCCTCGGCCGCCTCGGCGGCGACGAGATGGCCGTCTTCCTGCCGTGGGCTGACGAGACAGGGGCCATGTCCGCGGCCGAGCGGCTCAGGACGGCCACGGAGTCCTTGCGCCATTCCGATGTGCCGGTCAGCCTGACCGTTTCCGCGGGCGTCGTCATCTACCCTAAGCACGGCACAGACCTGTCGTCTCTTTTCACCGGCGTGGACGCGGCGCGCTACCGCGCAAAGGAACTGGGCCGGAACCGTTGCCACCTCTACAGGCCCGAAGACCGCGACCTCGAGGAGATACACTCGCGCTTCAGTTGGAAAGGAAGGATAGAGAGCGCCATCAGAGAGGACAGATTCGTGCCTTATTATCAGCCGATACTCGACCTGCGCGATGACAGGATACATCACTATGAATCACTTGCCAGGATGCTGGACGAATCCGGCGCGCTCCTGCTGCCCGGCTCGTTTATCGACGTGGCGGAGAGGTTCGGTCTCATACGCGCGCTCGACAGGGTCATAATAGAAAAAACCATGCGCAAACAGGCGCAGACCCTGAAGGCGGGCGTGGACGTCTCCTTCAGCATCAATCTCTCTGGCAAGGACATAACCGACGAGAGTCTCCTTGCCTTTCTCCAGACCAAGCTGGAAGAGACGGGCGCGTCGCCCATGCATATCATCTTCGAAATCACCGAGACCGCGGCCATCAGCGACATCGAAGGCGCGAAGCATTTCGTGGCCCCGCTCAGGTCGCTCGGCTGCAGGTTCGCGCTCGACGACTTCGGCGTCGGGTTCACGTCATTCACTTACCTGCGCGAGCTGCAGGCCGATTACATCAAGATAGACGGGTCTTTCATAAGGAACGTCGACAAATCACCCAAGGACCGCGTATTCGTGAAGGCCATCTCGGAGATGGCCGCGGGCCTCGGCATAAAGACCATCGCGGAGTTCGTGGAGAGAAAGGAGGTCGCCGCCCTGCTCAAGGCTTTCGGAGTGGACTACGCCCAGGGCTACCTTATCGGCAAACCCCAGCCGCTGCTCCTGCCCGAGCATGAAAAGGGCGGAGATAAGTAACCTACTAACGCCTAAAGGCGGCAGCTTTGGATTCGGCTGTAAGCCGACTAAAACCCGTCGTCCACGTCATTCCCGCAATCTTTCAGCTGGAATCCAGTATCTTTTCATACACGGCAAAAGACGTTGGATGCCCGATAGAAACCTTCGGGCATGACGGAATCTGCAAATCCACTGAACTATTTCCGTGGCGTCAGGAGTTTCCTCCTGACGCCCTGCCCGGGCCTCGTTACTGCTCTCCGTTGCTTAAGGCACAAAACGTAGCCATCACCCGCGCCTGACAAGCGGAAGAACCTCTTTTTTCAGGAACGCGATATCCCTGTCAACGGCATTCGAATCATCTGCGCTCAGTGCGGGCGTCTTCAGCGGTTCGTCGCGAAGCCGGTCGCCGGTAAAATACTCGCCCTTGTCCGCGAGAAATGATTGCGGGATGCGTTCCAACGGCTCGACCCCGTTCATCAGCGCCCACGCAAGCGCCCATGCGCGAGCGACGTTGGACATATCGTATCCCCCGCCGCCAAGCGCGACCCACGGCAGGCCGAGGGCGCGAAACCTCTTGACCATCCGCTCGAAACCGTTGGTGGTAAGGGACAGATGTGTTATCGGGTCGGACGCGAAGGTGTCCACGCCGAGCTGAGTTACAAGGACGTCCGGGGCAAACGCCTCGATAAATAGCGGGACAACCTCCTCAAAACCATGCACAAAGACCTCGTCGCCGCTGCCCGGCGGAAGCGGCAGGTTGACGGAATATCCCCTGCCGTCCCTGATACCCATATCCGCTGGAAAGCCCGTGCCCGGGAATAGATATAACCCGCTCTCATGGATGGAAATGGTCAGCACGTCTTTGGAATCATAGAACGCATACTCAACGCCGTCGCCATGATGGGCGTCGATATCTACGTATGCCACGCGCCTGCCCATGCCGACAAGGGCCTTTATCGCCACAACCGGGTCGTTTATATAACAGAAACCCGATGCCCTGCCAGGCATGGCGTGATGCAGCCCGCCCGCGATGTTAAATGCGATATCCGCATCGCCCCCGGCCACGAGCTCGGCAGCCTGGATGGAAGCGCCCGCTGACAGGCACGACCAGTCGTATACGCCCTTGAATGCGGGGTTGTCGCCGTAACCAAGCCCGTAAGAGGCGCCTTCGGCAGGCACGACGCCGTTGTTAGCCTGTCTCAGCACCCTCAGATACTCCGGCGTATGAAAACTGAGCAGTTCCGCTTCATTGGCGCGGCGCGCCTCAACCACGCCCGCGCCCGGCAAGGCCATAATGCCGAGCGCGTCGATAAGCCCGCGGGTAAGAGCAAGCCTTGCCGGCCTCATAGGATGGTCAGCCCCGTAAAAGAAGGAGCCGAAACTCTCGGAATATACAAAGGCGGTCTTCAATCTCCTGCCTCCTCCTAAAACAAAGATAAGCGGCGCGCAAAACGCGGACGCCGTCTATAAAGTCTATCTCATGCGGCCGCCTGTCGCCAGCCTCTACTGCGAAGTCAGCCGGTAAAATATAAAAATCACTTTTTTTTAGAGATGGATGGTGTCATAATAAAATCGAAGAAGAAATCGGCGACAGGGTGGAATGAGAAAGAAACTCAAGGAAGAGACTATCATATTCATCGGCGTCCTTAAATGGCTGGTGCTCGCATCCATTGTAGGGATAATAGTCGGTTTTTCCACATCTATCTTCCTTAAGATACTGAACTGGGCCACCCTCGGCGCCGCTCAATACAGCTACTACTTTCTGCTCCTGCCGATTGCATTCCTCCTGAGCACAATATTGATAAAGACGCTGGCCCCTGAGGCTGAAGGTCACGGCACGGAGAAGGTCATCGAGGCCGTGCATAAACGCTCCGGCAGGATAAAGGCCGCGGTCGTGCCTGTTAAGCTCGTTGCTACGGTCATCACCCTCGCCTTTGGCGGGTCCGCGGGCAAGGAAGGCCCGAGCGCGCAGATAGGCGCGGGAATGGCCTCGATATTCGCGGACTTTCTGAGGTTCGACGACGTTGACAGGAAAAAACTCGTCATCTGCGGCATCAGCGGCGGCTTCGCCTCGGTCTTCGGCACGCCTGTGGCAGGGGCCATATTCGGGGTTGAGGTGCTCTTCGTAGGCGGCATACTCTATGAGGTGCTTTTGCCGTCCTTCGTGGCCGGGCTGGTGAGTTTTCAGGTCTCCTCATACATGGGAATAAGTTATTTTCACCAGCCACTTAATTTCATCCCAGCCTTCAGCGAGGTCATATTCCTGAAGGTCATAGCCGCCGGCGTATTCTTCGGAGTCTGTTCCTTCCTGCTCGTCGAAGGCCTGCGGCTCGGCAAGAAGGCCGCCGAGTCGATAAAATGGTCTATGCCGTTGAAGGCCATGCTCGGCGGCGCCGTGCTCGTCGTCCTATCCTTCATCTTCTCGACGCAGTATCTTGGACTTGGGCTCGACCCCATGCAGGCCGCGCTTGAGGGCAAGCCGGTTGCGCCATATGCCTTTATACTCAAGATAATGTTCACGAGCATCACACTGAACTTCGGAGGCAGCGGCGGCATAGTCACGCCAATATTCTTCATCGGCGCGACAGCAGGCAGCTTCATCGGCACCGTGCTCGGCGCAAGCCCCGTCCTGTTCGCGGCCATTGGCCTCGTCAGCCTCCTGTCCGGTTGCGCGAACACGCCCATAGCAGCGAGCATCATGGCGGCTGAACTTTTCGGCTCCGGCGTCTCTTCATACGCGGCTGTCGCCTGCATCATCAGCTATATCATCACCGGGCACAGGTCGGTCTACCCGTCGCAGATACTCTCCGCCAAAAAGTCATCGTCCTTGTCTGTCAGATTCGGCGAGGAAATCGAGAATGTCAATCCGGAATATCAACACAGGGAAAAGAGCCTGATAGGACTTCTGCGCCGCGCCTACCGGAGGATGCGGGGTTCAGAAGGGGATAGATAATCGCCGTCTACCAACTTGTTGAAAAACTTTGTTCAGGCTGCTCAAAAAGCTACATATGCGAGGCGTCGAGGAGCGAGGAATGAGGCGTATGTTGTGTATACGCCGCAGTGACGAGCGACGAAGGCAACGAAGCAGATGGAGCTTTTTCAGCAGCCTGCTACTCGTACCTGAGCGCCTCAATCGGGTCCATCATGGACGCCTTGCGCGCCGGATAGATGCCGAAGACTACGCCTATCATCACGGAGAAGACGAACCCGAGGAGTATCGAACCAAGCGTAACAATGGCCTCCCAGTCCCCGAGATACGCCACCACCCGGCTCATGACGAGACCGAGCCCTATGCCGATAAGCCCGCCCGTCACCGTTATGACCACCGCCTCGGTCAGGAACTGAAAGAGTATGTCGCGCCTTCGCGCGCCCACGGCCATGCGCACGCCTATCTCGCGCGTCCTTTCCGTAACCGACACGAGCATGATGTTCATGACGCCGATGCCGCCGACAAGGAGCGAGACCGCGGCGATCCCGGACAGGAGTATCGAGAAGGTCTTTACCGTCTGCTTGAGCGTTGCCACGAATTCGGTGAAGTCGCGTATCGAGAAATCCGACTCCACGCCCTCGGGTATCCTGTGGCGTGCGCGCAGGAGCCTGTCCACGGCATCCTTGACCATCGGGATATCGTCCACCGAGGCCACCTGCACATAGATGTCGTTGACGTAGTCCTGGCTGAAGAGCCGCTTCTGGGACGTGGTTATCGGGATGAAGACCTGGTCGTCCGGGTCGTACCACGAGGTCGAGCCTTTCGACTCCATTATGCCTATGACGACGAAGGACTGGCCCTCTATCTTTATCTCTTCGCCTATGGCCGGGCCGTCGCCGAATAGTTCGGTCTTTACCGTCGTGCCTATGGCCGCGACCTTCTTGCCGAGCTTCAAGTCCGTGGAATCTATGAACCTGCCCATGCCGAGCGGAAAGCTGTTTATCACCGGGTATTCCGGCGTCGTGCCCGTAATCATGGTCGTCGAGTTCTTCGCCCCGAACTTCACCTGCGAGCCGTTGCCCACGGCGGGACAGACGAGCGCGATGCCCGGCACGCGCTCCTTGATAGCGGCCGCGTCCTCCAGCGTAAGGGTCTCGACCGCGCCGGTCTGGATATGGCCCATGCGCGCCGCGCCAGGACGCACGCGCAGCAGGTTCGTGCCGAAGCGGCTGATGGATGCCACGACCTGGGCCTTGGCCCCTTCGCCGATTGAAATCATGGCGATGATGGCCGCGACGCCGATGATGATGCCGAGCATGGTCAGGAGCGTCCTCATCTTGTTCGCAAGGATGCTGCGGAATGCGATTATTATGGTCTGCCAGAATAACATATACGCCCGTGCCGGTTACAGGACCCGCCCCCGTCAGATACAAGGTCTACGCCTGTTGAATCAAACCGTCCCTGATAGTGACTATCCTCTGCGCCTGCTGGGCCACCTCGCGCTCGTGCGTGACCATGACGATGGTCACGCCGGATGCGTGCAGGGTCTTGAAAAGCCCCATTATCCCGGCGCCCGTGCGCGAGTCGAGGTTTCCCGTAGGCTCGTCCGCGAGTATCAGCGATGGCCTGGTAACTATGGCCCTTGCAATGGCCACCCGTTGGCGCTCTCCGCCGGAGAGCTCGTTCGGCCTGTGGTTTATCCTGTGACCGAGCCCGACCGTCTCAAGCGCCTGTCTGGCGCGCTCGATTGCGCCGGATGCGCCGGAATAGAGCAGCGGCAGTTCGACGTTTTCCATGGCGGTCGATCTCGCAAGGAGATTAAAGGTCTGGAAGACGAAGCCGATATACTTGTTGCGCACAGCCGCAAGCGCGTCCTCGCGCATCCGGTCGACGCGGGTCCCGGCCAGCGCATACGTCCCAAACGTGGGGTGGTCGAGGCATCCGATGATATTCATCAGACTGGACTTGCCGCTGCCGGACGGCCCCATGACGGAGACGAACTCGCCGTCGGCGATAGCGAGGTCGATGCCCCTGACGGCCTCGACGTCCTCGCCGCCCATGCGATAGACCTTCTTTATGCCGCTCAGTTCAATCAACCGTCAACCTCCCGGCCTACACCGCATGCTTGAAGCAGAAGAGAACTCCCCTTTGGGAAAAAGAAAGCCGCAAACTGCCCCTCTTTTTAAAGAAGCGGGGCACCGTTGCGCGTGTAGCGCAATGCAACAAGGGAAAAGCTGAACCCCTTCTTTTTAAAGAGGCGGGGTACCCACGCCAAGTGGCGTGGGTCGCGGGGAGTTATAGTTACGATACGTAAAGGACTAACCCCTCCCTGCCTCCCCTTTATAAAGGGGAGGAGTAAAGACAAAACCACATCTTTTTTCAGCGGCCTGTTAAAAGAAGCCGAATCGCCTCTTCGAGTTATTCTTATCCGTCCCTGTCTTCATTGGCGAGGTTACGACCTCTAGCCCGGGCTTCAGGTCGCCGGTTATCTCCGTCACGCGGCCGTCAGTCGCTCCCGGCTTGACCTCTGTCCATACCGGCTTGCCGGAGTTCATCACATAAACGCCGACCGCCTTATCCTTCAGCTTGATAGCCGCGCTCGGCACGAGAACGACGCCCTTTCTTATCTCCGTAAGTATCCTGACGTCGGCCGTCATGCCCGGCTTCAACAGCTCCTTGCCCTTGTCCGTGATGCGCACGAAGACCTTGAATACGGTCACGGTCCTTTGCACCTCGCCCTTGGGCGCGACCCTCTCGACGACGGCGGCAAACGGCCTCTCAGGCAGGGAATCGACCGAGACACCAACATCCTGGCCGACGGCTATCCTGCTGACGTCGACCTCGTCCACCATCGCGTCCACGTAGATGTTGTCGAGGTTCGCCATGCTGAATATCGCGGTGCCGTCTGAAAAGGACGAAAGGCTCGACGAGATGACCTGCCCAACGTCCACGTACTTTTTAAGTATGGTGCCCACGTACGGGGCCTTGACCTCGGTGTCGTCAAGCCGCTCGCGCTGCTCGCGCAACGCCTCCTTGGCCTGTGCAAGCTCGGCCTCGGCGACCTTGACGTCGCTTGCGGCCTTCTCAAGCAGTATCCCGGCGTCTTCAAGGTCCTGGCGCGATATGATGCCCCCGGCATAGAGCCCTTTGGCGCGGTCGAGTTTGGTCTTTGCGTCCTTGTGCGCGATGCTCGTCTTTGAAAGCCGCGCCCGGGCCGCCATGAGCGTGGCCTCGGCCTGATTGGTCCTGGCCTGCTCGGTCGCCGGGTCGAGCTTGACTATCGTCTCGCCCTTGCTGATGACGTCGCCTTCGTTATGCGGAAAGCTCGTTATCTCGCCGCCAGCCTTGCTCTTCACAACGACCTCGAATTCGGGCACGACCGTGCCTGTGGCAAGCACCTCAAGACGCAGATCCCCCTTTTCCACCTTTGCGGTGGTCACCTCGGAATTGTTTGCGCTCCCCTTGTCAGCGCCCTTTGCGCCCGCATAGAAATATATCAACGCCGCCGCGCCGAGCGCCGCGCATATCATAATCGCTATTATCGCCTTTTTCTTCAACGCGCCTCCGCCCCGTCGGCAACGACCACGCCCCAGTCGTCAAGGAGCGTGCCCTTCACCTTATTATACTTGATAACCGCCTCGTTGTAATCCACGATTGCCGCAAGCTCGACGAGTTGCGCCTGGGCAAGCTCGTCCTGCACGCGAAGGACGTCGTATATGGTGGAAAGCCCGGCCGCGTACTTCTCCTGCTCGGCCTTGAGCGTGCGTCCCGCCAGGCCGACCGAGACCTTAGCGTTAGCGGCGCGCTCCCGCGCGTCCTTGAGCTCCTTAATCGCCCCGTCCAGCTCAAGGACAATGCCCTGCTCTATCTTTTTGAGCCTGAAGAGCAGTTGCGCGGACTCTACACGCGCCGCTGAAAGGTCTCCATTCGCAGTATCGTTGCCGAGCGGATACCGGACGACCAGCCCGACCATCCACTGCGGGTTGGAGTCCATCCCGCGGACAGACTCGCCGAAGGTAGTGCCGAGGCCGGAGTAACCGTAGCTCGACTCGATATCCACCCTCGGGTAGGTCTGGTTCTCGGCATACCGCACCTTGTACCCGGACTTCGTTATCTGCGCCCTTGCCTCGAGGTAGTCAGGCCGCGCTTCGACCGCCTGACGGATGGACTCGTCAAGGTCCGCCACAACCGGAACAACGGACACGGCCTCTATCGGCACTATCTCCGTATCCCTTATCGCATAAGCGTCTTTGGTTATCAGGAGTTTCAACGCCCGCTCGCTATCCTTGAGGGCCTTTCCGGCTGTAAGGAGCGCGGCGCGGCGCGCGGCAGCGGCAGCCTCGGCGCGTGTGACGTCGAGTTGCGATGCCGCGCCCGCCTTGAGTTTCTTGCGCGCGAATTCAAGAAGGGACTCGGACAATTCAAGGTTTGAGGCGCGCACGCGCACCTCCTCGCGGCTGCGTATAAGCTCCCAGTAGGCAAGCCCGTAGTTTGAAAGGACGTCAATGGCCGAGCCTTTGAACGCGTGCAGGGATATCTCAACGTCCTTGCGCGCGATATTTATCAACTGGTCGTTGGCGTCAGAACCGAAGTCCTTCAAAAGAGGCTGGGTAACAGTCACGCCGGAAAAGGAGGTGTACTGCTCGTTGAATCTGTTGAAGGTATCCGCGCTGGAGTCGTCTTTGAGGTCAAGGGTATAAGAGGTGCCGAGCGAGGTCTTACCCTTATATCCGGTCGAGAAGGAGTAGGTCTCTGACTTGGTCGAGGTAAGCCCGCCCGCTGCCGCGCTTGAGCGCGCTGAAAGCGGGGTCCTTGCGTCCGCGCGCTTCGCCTCGGCGTAAAGCTCGGCGTTGTATATACCAGAGGCGCTCCTTGCGCGCGCCAGGGCGATATCAGGGCCGGAGCGCTCTATCCTCACGTCAAGGTTATTTTCCATGACCATCTCGACCCCGCGCTTGAGCGTCAGTATCAACTGTGCATCGGCAGGCTCGATACCCGTCCCTGCCGCGCAAACGGGCGCAACAAGGAAGAAGAACGCAAGAAAGAGCGCGGCAACGCCGGATATGGCGCGCCTGTGATTAAGCCGGTACGCCAGCCGTCCGGCCAATGATAGACCGCCTGTTGACGCGCCTGATTGCAACGGCTTCTTTATCGTCACTATTCTTTTAGCCATGCCGGGTTCCCGGAAAGGAGATGTTATGTTAGTAAGTGCTTACTTTACTACGGCAAGAAGGTGTTGTCAAGTGATAGCGGCGCAGACTACGTTTAAGGCGATATCGGTCAATTGGTGGTTATTGTTATAGGTGTGCGAATAGTAGGATGGGCTGAGTTGCACTCAGCTCAGCCCATCCTACGGCCCTGCAAATATGTTCTTGATTTTATCAGAATTAGGTGATATATTTTTTTTGTAAATCTAAGCAAAAAGGAGCAACCATGCCTATTATAAAACCCATTTCAAGCCTACGCAATCAAACAAGAGACATTGCTTCATTATGCCATGAACAGAACGAGCCTGTTTATCTTACCACAAACGGCGAGGGCGACCTTGTTGTTATGAGCATCGAACATTACGAAAGACTCAATGCGCGAGTCGAACTCTTCGGAAAGCTTGCCGTAGCTCAGGCCCAAGCCGCTGCGGGGGAAAAGGGCCTTACGCATGATCAGGTGATGAAAAAACTCAGGCAACGTTTGCATGGCAAATAAATACACCATTCGTTATCTTCCGGCGGCGGTTGATGACCTTGTCTCAATCTTCGACTGGATTGCTTACTACAATCCTGCCAATGCCGCAACATTTGTCGAAAAACTTGACCGGCGTATCGGCGCTCTCAGAACTCATCCGTTTCTTGGCCATACCCCAAAGGATGACAAACTCACAAGCTCAGGTTATCGAGTCCTTGCTATTGAATCCTACCTTGCATTCTACGTCGTTTATGACAAAACCGTTGAAATTCACCGGGTTGTTCATGGCTCCCGCAACTTAGACGTTCTAAAAATAGAAAAATAGGGTCAGCGCCTATTCCCAAGATTGTAAGATGGCAAAAAAAAACGCGCCCCTATCCCGTCTTCTTCCGGTCTTTTGGCACAGAGCCGGTCGGGGTGCGCTGGAGGACGTTACGGGGGCGGATAGCAACGGAGTGGTCTTTCGGCGGGGTTATCTTCATCATGAGGTGCAGCCTGCCCTGCTTCTTGAGGCGTCTGTATATACGCACCCATGCGCATTCGTTATCAATATTGACCTCGCACATCCCGTTCGCAACCCCGCCGCAAGGGCCGTTCAAGAGGCCTTTGGGACACTCGGTATGCGGACAGATGCCGCCGGTCTCTATGAGCACACACTCGCCGCACAGGGCGCAACCCTCGTAGAACCTGCCCTGGCGCTCGACAGTGGCAAGGAATATCGAATCGTTGGCAGGCAGGACGGGCTGTGTCTCGGCATTGGCGTCCGCAACCGTGCGCACGCCCGCGCCGCAGGCAAGCACAAGCACGGCGTCAGCCTCTTTCGCGGCCGGAACGTTCCTGAACTCCTTCAATACATACTGCCTGTAGCAGGTCTCAGGCACAAGGGACGAGCCGAGCACCTTTAGACCGTTGGCCTCAAGCGCCTCCGTCATCTCTTTCAGCTCGTCAGGCCCGCCGGTCTTGCACTGCTGGGCGCACGAGTTGCACCCGAAGAGATAGACGGTCTTGTAGCCTTCGAGCGCTTTCAAGATATCCTTTATGTCTTTCTTTTTCGAGATTATCATCAGTAGGCCCTGGGATAGCCATGTCCCGCTCCATGAAAAGGACAGGCCCCCTGAAGCGGGTTATGGCAAAAACCTCCGCCGGAAGGAGACGGAAGCGCAAGAAGGCAAACGCGCATGGGCACGGAAAAAAACAGCCCTGCTACGCCTTTGCCTTATGACCGATGGCGAGCCGCGCCGCGGTTATGGTGTTTTCAAGAAGCATGGCTATGGTCATCGGCCCGACCCCGCCCGGCACCGGCGTAATAAAAGACGCGCGTTGGGAGGCCGCGTCGAAATGAACCTCCCCCACAAGCCCGCCTGACGTGGTGCGGTTTATGCCTACGTCTATGACCACCGCGCCCGGCTTTATCCAACCGCCCTTGACGAATTGCTCGCGGCCTATGGCCGCCACCACAAGGTCGGCGGCCCTGACCTTTGCGGGCAGGTCCTTTGTCTTTGAATGGCAGATGGTGACGGTCGCGGACTTATGCAGGAGCATCAACGCCATGGGCTTGCCCACGATATTGCTCCGGCCTATGATGACCGCGTCCTTGCCCGTAAGGTCGTATCCGATAAACTCCAGCATGCGCATGACGCCGTAAGGCGTGCACGGCACGAGCTGCGGCGTGCCTGCCACGAGGCGGCCCATGTTATAAGGGTGAAAACCGTCCACGTCCTTGCGCGGGGAAATCGCCTCAAGCACGATATGCTCGTCTATATGTCCCGGGAGCGGCAGTTGGACGAGTATCCCGTGCACCTGCGGGTCTGCGTTAAGCCTGGCTATCAAGAGGAGCAGTTCGGCCTGAGTCGTCTCCTCCGGCAGGTCGTGCTGTATGGAGCGCACGCCCGCCTCTTCGCAAGCCTTGCCTTTGTTCCGCACATAGACCTTTGACGCCGGGTTTGTGCCGACGAGCACCACGACAAGGGCCGGGTCCACGCCGTGCTTGCTCCTTAGTGAGGCGGCCTCTGCCTTTACGCGCTCGCGCGCCGCGAGCGCAATCTCCTTGCCATTGATGATGGAGGCCTTGTTCGTTGAATTCATAGTCTTTTCAGTATACTTTACCGTCCTTTTTTTTGCAAAGGTTTTTCGATTTACAGTGCGCCCCTTCATAAAAAAAGATGAAAGATGCATAAAGACGGGCCCTTCTTGCCCTCCCCTACTGGCCAACATCTCAATGATATAGTATCATTAGAGCATACGGCGCCGCGCGCAGACGCGGCGCCTGACAAGGAACTATCTCCATATGGAAAGCATACCGCTTCTCAAAGACATCGTCATACTCATGCTGATATCAGTCCCTGTCATCGCGCTGACGGTGCGCCTGGGGCTGCCCACGATAATCGGGTTTCTCCTTACCGGCGTCATCATCGGCCCGTTCGGCTTCGCCCTGGTCACGGAAATGGCGACCGTCGACATACTCGCGCAGATAGGCGTGGTGCTCCTACTCTTTACCATCGGCCTCGAGTTCTCGGTCACAAAGATACTCAACATCCGGCGCGAAGGGCTTCTGGGCGGGGGCCTGCAGATGGGCCTTACCGTCTCCATAGTCTTCGCCATAGCCGTCATCTTCGGCACGTCCATGCCGGTGGCCCTGCTCCTCGGCTTCATCATAACGCTCTCCTCCACGGCCATAGTGCTCAAGCTCCTCATGGACAAGGGCGAGGTCAACTCGCCGCACGGCAACCTCGCCCTCGGCATACTGCTCTTTCAGGACATCTCCGTCGTCCTCATGGTCATGGTCGTCCAGAGCATCGGGGCCGGAGGCGGGTCGATACCGGGCATCGTCAAGGGACTCGGCGTCTCCATCATTGCGTTTGCGGCCATAGTAGTCTTCGTCGCCTTCGTCATACCGCGCGTCTTCAACCGCATCGTTACGCTCCGTAACCGCGAAATATTCATTCTCACGATAGTCCTCGTCTGTCTCGGCACGGCGTATCTGACCTCGCTCTTCGGGCTCTCGCTGGCGCTCGGCGCGTTCATCGCCGGGCTCGCCATATCCGAGTCCGAATACAGCCATCAGATAGTCGCCGAGGTCACGCCTTTTCGCGACACGTTCTCGGCCCTCTTCTTCATCTCCATCGGCATGCTCCTCGACCTGCGTTACTTTACGGCGCACGCCGCCGCCATCTTCATCCTCATCGCCTGCATATTCGCGGTAAAGGCCCTCGTGCTCGTCGGGGTGGGCCAGGCCATGCGCTATCCGCTCCGTCTTTCCATCATGGTCGGACTCGGTCTGGCGCAGATAGGCGAGTTCTCGTTCATACTCATCAAGATGGGCAAGGACTTCGAGATGCTGAACGAGGGGCTCTACCAGTCCTTCCTCGCCGCGTCCGTGCTGAGCATGGCGGCCACGCCGTTCATCTACCGGTATTCCGGGCGCATCGCCTATGACGCGGCGCGCGCCTTCCTCGGCGCGGGCGGGCGCGAAGGCACGCAGAAGACCCATCTGTCAAACCACGTCATCATCGTGGGCTACGGTCTGAACGGCCGCAACCTCGCCCGCGTGCTCAAGGAAACGTCCCTGCCCCACCTCGTCATCGACGTCAACATCGCGCGCGTCAACGAGGCGAAAAGAGACGGGCACAGGGCCTACTTCGGCGACCCGGCCCACCCGGAGATACTCCACAAGATGGGCATAGACAAGGCGAAGATGATAGTCGTGGCCATATCCGACCCGATAAGCACGCGAAGGATTGTAAAGGCCGCGGGCGATATAAACCCGGCCGTCTCCATACTCGTGCGCACGCGCTACATCCGCGAGGTCGACGACCTGTACAAACTCGGGGCAAAGCAGGTCATACCAGAGGAGTTCGAGACGTCCGTGGAGATATTCGCAAGGGTGCTGCGCGACTACCGCATACCGGGCAATATCATACAGAACCAGATCGACCTCATCCGGCAGGAGGGCTACGCCATGTTCCGGCACCCGTCCGTCACCGGCGAGCGGCTCCCGTCGCTGTCCGCCATACTCGAGGCCTCCCTTACCGACACCTTTTACGTGGACAAGGGCTGCGGCGTGGCGGGCAAGACCCTTGAAGAGATCAACCTCAGGAAAAAAAGCGGGGCGACCATCATCGCCGTGGTTCGGGGCGGTCACGCAAAGACAAACCCGCACGCGGACTTTCTTATCGAGCCCGGCGACATACTCGTCCTGCTCGGAAGCCACGCGGAACTCAACTCGGCCGCCGGGATGCTCTCAGACAGGTGCCCCATCAATCCACCCATTGACGCGGCCGTAAAATAAAGCGGCGTCCGGCAATCGGCAATAGCACAAACCCCGAATGTCCATGCAAGCCTTCGGCAACAGGGCCGGATGCGCCGTCTGAGGCCGAATCGACGCCTGATGCGCGGAGAAGAACCTTGACATTAAGCCACCCCGTTGATATCTTTTAAAAGGGCTTTTATGAGGGCGGTTACCGGCGGAACAGGCGGAAACCAGGGCCGGGCCGACAGGCCCGCAACCTCAATCCACAGGGGAATCATGGATATCAATTCCGAGCGGCACAGGTCGATACTGACCGCGGTCGTTCGCGATTACATACGCACGGCAATGCCCGTAGGCTCCAGAGGGCTTACGGCAGGCCACAGGCTCGGCGTAAGCCCCGCGACCGTGCGCGGCGTCATGGCCGAACTCGAAGAGAACGGATACCTCGTGCAGCCGCACACCTCCGCCGGCAGGGTGCCCACTGAAAAGGGCTTTCGTTTCTTCATCGACACCCTCCTTGAATTCGACGATATCTCGCCGGATGAAAAGAGCTTTTTGAGACGCAACCTGAACGGGCCCGTGGCCATAGACGACGCGCTCACCGAGACGGCGAAGGCGCTTGCGTCGATGACGCTGTGCGCCGGGCTTATGTTCACGCCAAGGCGGAGTAACTACACGATACGGCGCATCAGCCTCCTGAAGACCGACAAGACCGGCGTCATGGTGATTATCGTGCCGAGCGCGGGCGCGGTCTCGACCAGGCTCGTGCGGATGGGGGTCGAGGTCTCCGCATACGACCTTGAGCGGATAACCGGCTACCTGAACACCATCGCGCTCGGCGCTACCCTGGGCGAGCTGCGCGCCAGGATTGTCGAGGAGATGCGCAAGGAGAAGAACCTATACGACGCCCTCGTCTCAAAGGCGCTGTCCATCGGCGCGATGGCCGTCTCAACCGAGGACGCCTCGGCAACGGGCGCGGCAGGGCTGTGCGTCGAGGGTAAACTCAACGTGCTCGACCAGCCGGAGTTCAGGGACGACCTCGACAGGATGAAGGCGCTCTTCAAGGCCTTCGAGGAAAAGGGACTGCTTCTGAAGATCCTCGACAAGAGCATGGAAGAGGCCGGCATGCACGTCTACCTCGGGTCCGAGAGCAGCATAAAGGAATTCGAGGGGCTGGGCCTGGTCACCGCTCAGTACGGCCGCGACGGCGAGGTGGTCGGCACCCTCGGCGTTATCGGCCCGCTCAGGATGAACTACTCCCGAATAATCCCGCTTGTCAATTACACCGCAGGGCTTTTGACCAAGGGCTTCTGACCGGTTGCGGAAAAACTCAAAATTTGTGCAGGCTGCTCTCTGGCCGCTCGCGCAGCGCCACTGTTACATTGTGCGTTTGCAGGGCAACCAAGACTTATACCGGAAAGTGGCGCTGGGCGAGCAATATAAAAGAACAAATTCATTGCCAGCAGATAAAGTCTGCAAAAGCTCCATAGACCCACGCTTCTCGCGTGGGTTCCCCGAGGCGTCGAGGAGCGAGGAACGAGGCGTATTTTGTGTATACGTCGCAGTGACGAGCCGGGGCACCCACGCCAAGTGGCGCGGGTCGGACAACGAAGCAGATGGACTTTTGAAGAGCTACGCTCTTGCTGGTAAGGAAGTATCCATTTAAAAGTCCGCCTTTGGCGGACAACCAGACAGCAGCCTGCTAAACGCCCCGCATAACGCAACGCCGGCGGCGGGCCCATGATGGACGCCGCGCCGCGACTTTTATACCGGTTCAACAAAGGCGAAAGGAAAGATGAAAGAGAACGACAAAGAGATAGACGACTACGAAGCGACGGGAACGGACTCCGTTGACAACGGCGAGATACAGGAAATGCCGGAAGACGAACTGGCTCGCGTAAAGGCCGAACTCGAGGCCAAGACCAAAGAGGCGGCCGAGAACTACGACAGGTTCCTGCGCTCCTCGGCCGACCTTGAGAACTACAAGAAGCGGGCCGAACGCGAGAAGATCGATTGTATCGCCTTTGCCAACGAGAACCTCCTCTCCGAGATATTGCCGGCCATCGACAACTTCGAGCGCGCCCTTTCTCACGCCAACAGCGAAACGACGCTCGCCTCGCTCGAACAAGGCGTCAGGCTCATCATTGAACAGACGTGGGGCGTGTTGAAAAAATACGGCCTCACCGAGATTACGGCCCTCGGCGAAAGGTTCGACCCGTCCGTTCACCACGCGATAAGCCACGAGGAGACGTCAGACGCGCCTGTCGGCACCGTGGTCAGGGAATTTCAAAAGGGCTATATGCTCAAGGGCAGGCTCCTGCGCCCGTCAATGGTGGCGGTCGCAAAGGAACCTGAAGAGAAACCGGCGGCACATTAGACGCCTGCCAGCGCTTTAACGCTTGCATCGAATCGTAACCTGCAAAAAAACAATGGCCGCTCCTGACGGGACCCATCACGACCCGCGACGCGACTGCCGGATAAAGGAAAATGAGCGAAAGAGACTACTATAAGATACTCAACGTGGAACGGACGGCCACGGACGAGGAGATTAAACGCGCATACAGGAAGCTGGCCCAGGAGGTCCATCCTGACAAACACCCCGGCAACCATGAGATGGAGGAGCGTTTCAAGCTGATAAACGAGGCCTATGAACATCTCAAAGACGCGGACAAACGCGCGCACTACGACCGCTTCGGCCACGCGCCGGCGGGCGCCGGAGGCTTCCGCGACGCGGGTTTCGGCAACGACTTCCAGGACCTTTTCGGCGAGGTCTTTTCGGACTTTTTCAGCCCTGGGAAAAGACGCGGCCCGGAGCGCGGCGACGACCTCAGATACGACCTTGAGATAACCTTTGAAGAGGCGGCCTTCGGCGTTGAAAAGTCCATTAAGGTGCCGAAGACCGTCAACTGCGCCGCGTGCAGCGGCAGCGGCGCAAGGCCAGGCACCCAGCCGTCCGCCTGCGGCGCGTGCAGGGGCACCGGCCAGGTGCGTTATCAGCAGGGGTTTTTCAGCATCGCCAGACCGTGCGGCACGTGCTCCGGCACCGGACGCGTCATCAAGGAGCCTTGCGAGGAATGCAAGGGCGAGGGCAGGGCCCGGATCACCAACACCCTCAATATCAAGATACCGCCGGGCGTCGACACCGGCTCGCGCCTGCGCGTGGCCAACGAAGGGGGACAGGGGCCGAGGGGCGGCCCTTACGGCGACCTGTATATCTTCCTGACCGTCAAGCCGCATCCGGTATTTACACGGGAGAACGACGACATCATCTGCGAGGTGCCGATAACCTTCCCGCAGGCGGCCCTCGGCGCGGAGATAGACGTGCCGACCCTCGGCGGCTCGCTCAAGCTCAAGATACCCGCGGGCACGCAGTCCGGCAAAACCTTCCGCCTCAAGGCCAAGGGCATTGCCTCGGTGCAGACGGGAAGGCGCGGGGACGCGCGCGTTATCGTAAATATCAAGACGCCGTTGAAACTCAACAAGCGCCAGCGCGAGATACTCGAAGAGTTCGCCGCCCTGAGCGGAGACGAGACCACAACGGCCAAAAAGGATATCTTCTCCAAGATAAAGGATATACTGGAATAGCAGACGTATTGACACGCGAAAGCCGCGTGCTTGCGCGCACAGGAGAACGTACGATTGATTTCATGTTGCGACGAGGGGAATGCGTCCGGCGGTAGCGGCTTCGTTGCCTTAGGAACATATCCCGCGCCCCCTGCCAATATCAATCGATAACATCATAGAATAAATAACGGAAGACCGAATGCATACACGCTTAAATATCGCCGCCCTATTAATCTGCCTTGTCCTCACGGTATGCCCGACAGCCGGCCATGCGCAGGATGCGCCCAAGACGGCCCCTTTGACTGACGGGGATATCGTCGCCATCTTCGAGGCCCTTGATGCCCGCCCGGGTTCGGCCGCGGCCCTGGCGGCCCTTATGCGATATATCGACACAAAGCCCGACCCCGGTCACGTTGACGAGGCGCTCCTGCGCCTGGGACGCATACGCGCAGATGAGAAGGACCTTGACGCAGCGGCAAGCGCCCTGCAGCGCCTGCTGACCGGCTACCCGGCCTCGCCGGTCAAGTTCGAGGCCCTCCTCGACCTTGCCAACGTCAGGCACACGCAAGGCTCCGACGCCGACGCGAGGTCGCTGCTCGAGGCCGTTGTTATGTCAGACGCGAATATAAGGCTTAGGGCGCGCTCAAGCCTCTTATTGAAGACAATGGACGCAAGCGGCCCCGGCCCGGCCCAGGCTCTCGCCTCAGCCTCTCTGGCCGGGCTTACCCCGTCCATCGGCGCCCTGCTGCCCCTTAAAGGAAGTTACGCCAGGTACGGCGCCGACGCCCTCAAGGGCATACTCCTTGCCGCCAACACATTTGGGCAGACCGGTTCGCCAATCGAGGTCTTTACCGCGGACGTCGAGCAAAGCGGGGCATCAGCCAAAGCGGCCGTGGAAGAGATGGCCGCCAATCCAAGGGTAGCCGGGCTCGTGGGTCCGCTCATCAGCGCGAGCGCGCTTGAGGCCGCATTGGCCGCCCAGGATAAACGGCTGCCCATAATCACGCTCTCGCAAAGGGAAGGGCTGTTGGGAGCGGGGGATTTCATCTACAGGAACTTCCTAACGACGCAGGTACAGGCCGCCTTCCTCGCCGAATATGCATGCAAGGCCATGGGGCGCAAGGCATTTGTAATCATCTACCCGCAGAACAACTACGGCATCGAGCTGGCCAAGCACTTCTCGGCCGAGGTCCTGCGCCAGGGCTGCACCGTAGCGGCCGAGGCCTCGTACCCGCCTGGAACAACCGATTTCAGCCAGGCGCTCCGCCAGGCCTTCGACGTCAAGGTCAAGGAGACGAAGGCAGGGCGCAGGGTAATCAAGGAATACACCGCCCAGGTGCAGGCGGACGCGCTCTACATGCCGGATTCGTACGAGGCAGCCGCGCTCCTTGCGCCGTATCTGAATTACTACAACATAACCGGGGTGCAGCTACTCGGCTCGAACGCGTGGAACTCGCCCGGACTCGTTGAGGCCGCGGACAAGCGTCTCGACGGCGCGGTCTTTGTCGACGGTTTCTTCGCTGACAGCGAACGGCCGGAGACAAAGGCGTTTACCACGCGCTTTCGCGAGGTCTACGGCGCGCAACCCGGCCTGATAGAGGCCTACTCGTACGACGCCGCAAAGATAATCATCGCGATGATGACCGCGCCCGGCACAGGCGTTGACCGTGATGCGCTCAACGCAAGGCTCCGGGCCTTGAAAAACTTTAAAGGCGCCACGGGAGACCTCTCGCTGGACGCCAACGGCGAGGTAAAGAGGCGGCTCTTCATACTGACGCTTAAAAACGGCGTCATCACGGAGACAGACGCCGCGCAGCGGGACACGGACGCAAAAAAGACGTTAGTCAAATAAGGGGGCTTCTTATGGCGCTTACACACATAGACGAGCGCGGCAAGGCGCGGATGGTAGACGTTACCGGCAAGGCGCCTACAGAGCGCGCGGCAACGGCAAAAGGCAGGGTCGTGATGAAGGCGCAGACCCTCGAACTGATCCTGGCCAACGAGGTCAAAAAGGGTGACGTATTGGGCGTGGCGCGCATAGCAGGCATCATGGCCGCCAAACGCACGAGCGAGCTTATACCGCTCTGTCACCCGTTGAATATTACGAGCGTTACCGTGGATTTTACCCCTGATAAAAATATCCCCGGCATCGAGATTACCGCCGTTGCAAAGATAGCCTCACAGACCGGCGTTGAGATGGAGGCCCTGACCGCGGTCTCCGTGGCCGCCCTGACCGTCTATGACATGTGCAAGGCCGCTGACAAAGGCATGCGCATCACCGATATAAGGCTTGTTAAAAAAACCGGCGGCAAGAGCGGCACATACGAGGCCGAATAAGGCGTCCCACCCATTACCCGTCGTTACCGGCTTACGGCGGCCCAACAACCGCGTTACCTTTCAACCCATCTTCTCTTTGATATTTACGGATGATATCATCCGGTTTGAGTGGAATTATGCGCCAAACTCCGCTATACTTCTACTCATTATACCGGCTGTGGCCTGCTCCTCACCCGGCTGACAATAATAGAGAGCCTATTAGATTAGAAATATTATTTATACTGAAATTCGCCTGTTTAATTGTGTATAATAAAAACTGACACTGCGACCGTGGCGCTATTGAAGGCCAAAATAATGGCACCCGAAAGAGTACTATGGGCATCCTGGAAGACATAGACATACTTGAGACAAAGATAGCGAGACTCAAGGTCGAGTATGAGCAGTATTTTCTGCGCGTTATCAAAAAGCAGCCGATACAGATGCGCGAAGAGATAGACCGTCTCGTGCTCTCGTATCATGGGCGCGTTATCAATAACAGCACCCAGAAGTTCAAGATCAACAACATCATCGCGAAGTACAACTCCTACAAGACCTATTGGAACAGGACGCTGCGCGCCATTGAGGAAGGCACCTATCACCGCCAGGCCGAGGGCGGCATGGGAAACGGATTCGGCGGCTCCACCGCGCCCGCGCCGCCGCCTCAAATGAGACAGACGCCGTCGGCGCAGCCTCAAACCGCCACGGCGCAGTCCCAAGCCGCCACGGCTCAACCATCCCAACCCTCGCATGCGCAGCCAAAACCTGCGGCAGCACCACCCCCGGCAAACCCGGCTGACGATATCTACAACCGCTACATGGCCGCGCGCAAGGAATGCAACGAAGCCACGAACGGCATCAGCAGGGAATCCCTTGCCAAGAGCGTGGAGGAATACAAGAAAAAGGTCATGGCGCAGTATAACGCCAAAGACGTCGAGATAAGGGTGGCTATAAAGGACGGCAAGTCAAAGCTGCTCATCGTGCCGAAAAAGTAACAAGGGCGCGGCTCGCTGACACACGGCCGACCATGCGCAGGACGAGACTGACACCCACCCCTCCCCCGCCATAAAAAAAGGGAGGCATCAAGCCTCCCTTTAAAAAAACACTGTTATATCCTCTATCGGCAGGTCGTCTTAATTACCCCTGCACCACAGGAACCCACCCTTCTATTTGCCGTGCTCCTTCACCTTGATACGCGCCTTGCTAAGCTCGTATGCCTCTATGGTCGCCTGATACTCAGGGTCGTCTGCAGGCAGAGTCTTGAGCGCCTCTTCGAGCTTTGCAAGGGCCGCCTTGACGGTCTCAAGCTTTATATCGGCGCTAAACTCCCCGGAATCGACGAGCAGGATGGTCCTGTCCGCTGAGACCTCGGCATATCCCTTGCCTATGGCGATATGGCCCGTCTCGCCGCCCTTCTTATATACGACCTCGCCGGGCTTTAGCACCGTTACAAAAGCCGTATGTCCCGGCAGAACGCCGAACTCGCCGAGCGCACCCGGGGCCGTAAACTCGCTTATCTCGGTAGAGAGCAGGCGTCTGCCCGGTGTAACGACTTCAAGTAAAAAGGTATTTGACATATCGGTTATGGTTTCCAGTTATCGGTTAATAGGTTATCGGTTTCCGGTTATCTGTTATCAGTTAGGGCAAAGGAATCATGATAATAACGAAGACTTGATTCCTGGTTATCGGTTGTCATAAAGACATCTTACCGATAATTGATAACGGAGCGCCGATAACTGATATTCGCCTTACGCGCCCGCCTTGAGCTTCTCGGCCTTTTCCAGGGCCTCGGTCATGTTGCCGACAAGGTAGAAGGCCTGCTCAGGCACGTGGTCGTACTCGCCTGCGGCTATCGCCTTAAAGCCGGAGATGGTGTCCTTGAGGCTGACGTACTTGCCCGGAGCGCCGGTAAAGGCCTCTGCCACGAAGAACGGCTGGGAGAGAAACTTCTGAATCTTTCTCGCCCTTGAGACGACGAGCTTGTCGTCCTCGGAGAGCTCGTCCATGCCGAGGATGGCGATGATGTCCTGCAGATCCTTGTACTTCTGGAGTATCTGTTGGACCTGCCTTGCCACAGCGTAATGCTCGTCGCCCACGACCTGCGGGTCGAGTATGCGCGAGGTGGAGTCGAGCGGGTCGACGGCCGGATAGATACCGAGCTCGGCTATCTGGCGCGAGAGAACGGTCGTAGCGTCAAGATGCGCGAAGGTGGTCGCCGGCGCAGGGTCGGTAAGGTCGTCAGCCGGAACGTATATGGCCTGGACGGAAGTGATAGACCCCTTGGTCGTGGAGGTAATCCTCTCCTGAAGCTCGCCAACGTCGGTTGAAAGCGTCGGCTGATAACCGACGGCGGACGGTATGCGCCCAAGAAGCGCGGAGACCTCGGAGTTCGCCTGGACGAACCTGAATATGTTGTCTATGAAGAGGAGGACGTCCTGATTCTCCTCGTCCCTGAAGTATTCGGCTACCGTAAGAGCGGTGAGCGCGACGCGCGCCCTTGCGCCCGGCGGCTCGTTCATCTGACCGTAGACGAGCGCGGCCTTGTCGATGACCCCGGACTCCTTCATCTCCATCCACAGGTCGTTGCCCTCTCTCGTCCTCTCGCCGACGCCGCCGAAGACCGAGAAGCCGCCGTGCTGCTTGGCGACGTTATTGATAAGCTCCATGATAAGGACCGTCTTGCCGACGCCAGCGCCGCCGAAGAGGCCGATCTTGCCGCCCTTGAGATACGGGGTAAGAAGGTCGATGACCTTGATGCCCGTCTCAAAGACCTCGATGGCCGTCGACTGCTGGTCAAAGGTAGGGGCGGGACGGTGTATCTCGTACTTCTTTTCCGTCTTCACCGGGCCGAGCTGGTCGACCGGCTCGCCTATGACATTAATGATGCGGCCAAGAACCGCCTTACCGACCGGGACGCTGATGCCCTCCCCGGTGTCCATCACCTCCGAGCCGCGAACGAGTCCTTCAGTGACGTCCATGGATATGCAGCGCACCGTGTTCTCGCCCAGATGCTGCGCCACCTCGACCACGAGGTTCCACTGCTCGTTGGATATGGCCGGGTTGGTGACCTTCAGAGCGTTATATATCGCAGGGAGTTTGCCAGGCGGGAACTCTATATCGAGCACCGGCCCGATTATCTGCGTGACCCTTCCTATATTCTTCTCGGACATTGCTTACGCCTCCTTGTGAATACGGTTATCCGTTGTCTGTACTTAAAATCGAGAAAATTCTGAAAAACTCTACCGGCGTGTCATTCTGAGTCCTTCGCTATGTCATTCTGAGCGAAGCGAAGAATCTTGGTTTTTCGCTCAGGATAAACTCCGCGAAGTAAACGCATAGCGAGCGTAAACCCGCGGCATTACGCGGGGGTGCGAGCGGATATAAATGGGTGTCACATTGGTTTTATTATTTCATGCGGTCTTATCGCATGGAATAATTCATCTCGTCTTCTTGAAGTTCAGAGGATTATTGGATTCCTCACTCGCTTGTGCGCTGACGTTATGTCTTTGGCGCCTTCGCTCTCCCGGAATGACAACAAGACATATTACTCAGAGATGCCTTAATGTCTACGCAGCCTGCTATTTCAACGCCTCGGCGCCGCCGATGATCTCCATCAGTTCCTTGGTAATCGCGGCCTGGCGCAGCCTGTTATACTTGAGCGTAAGCCCGCCTATCATGGCGGACGCGTTCTTCGAGGCCGAGTCCATGGACGTCATACGGGAGCCGTGCTCGCTCGCCGAAGACTCCAGAAGCGCCCTGAAGACCTGCACCTCCACGTACTTAGGAAGGAGCGCCGCGAGCACCTCGGCCTTGGACGGCTCGAACTTCGCCTCAATGCCGCCTGTCTCCTCGGCGGGAGCCTGTGCGCCTTCTGCCAGCGCCGGAGCTGCCGCGCTTATAGGCAGCAGCCGCTGTATCGCCGGCTTCTGCGTGAGCGCGGACTTAAACTCGCTGTAGACGAGATTTACCTCGTCGATCTCGTTGTTAAGGTACATGCCCATGACCAGCGTGGCGATCTCAACGGCCGAGGCATAGGACGGCCTGGCGCCGCCGACCGGCCTTTCCTTGAATATGTTGTACTTCCTCTTCTTGAAGTATTCTATGCCGCGCTTGCCTATGAAGTAATAGCTCAGCTCGGCGTCGACGGACTCCCTGACGTACCTCTCGACCGTCCTTATCATAGAGGCGTTGAAGCTGCCGCAAAGACCCCTGTCCGAGGTCATGACGATAAGGGCTACCCTGTTGCCCTCGTGCCTCGCAAGGAGCGGGTGGCTGTCAGCGGCCGTGGCCGAGGCCAGGGACATGGTCAGCTCGTTTATCTTCTCGGCATACGGCCGCGCCGCGACGATCTCGTCCTGCGCCCTCTTGAGCTTCGCGGCCGAGACCATCTTCATGGCCTTGGTTATCTGCTGCGTGTTCTTTACGCTCTTTATGCGGCGTTTTATATCTTTAAGTGATGGCATAGTCGGTTATCGGTTTCCAATTATCTGTTATCGGTTTCCGGTTATCTGTTATCGGCAACGGCGTGTTTCTACCGGTCACCGATAACCGTCCACTGATAACTTTATTTTTACCTACTTCCCTTCGACGATAAAGAGGCCCTTGAACTCGTCGAGCGCCTTGATAAGGTTGGTCTTTATCTCGCCGTCAAGGCTCTTCTTCTCGCGGATGGCGTCGAGCACGTCCGAGCGGCGCGTCTCGAAGAACGACAGCAGCTCTTCCTCATATCTCTTGAGCGCGCTGACCGGGTACGCGTCCACGTAACCGTTGGTGGCCGCGAAGATGACGACGACCTGCTTTTCAACCGGCATGGGCTTATACTGGCCCTGCTTGAGTATTTCCACGAGCCTGCCGCCGCGCGCAAGCTGCTTCTGCGTCGCCGGGTCGAGGTCGCTGCCGAACTGCGCGAAGGCGGCCAACTCCCTGAACTGCGCCAACTCGAGGCGCAGCGTGCCGGCGACCGACTTCATCGCCTTTATCTGCGCGCTGCCGCCGACGCGGGAGACCGACAGACCGACGTTGATGGCCGGCCTGATGCCCGAATAGAAGAGGTCGGTCTCAAGATATATCTGCCCGTCCGTGATGGAGATGACGTTAGTCGGGATATAGGCCGAGACGTCGCCCGCCTGAGTCTCGATGACCGGAAGCGCGGTAAGAGAGCCGCCGCCGAGCTCGTCGGAGAGCTTGGCCGCGCGCTCAAGAAGCCTTGAATGGAGATAGAAGACGTCTCCGGGATATGCCTCGCGGCCCGGGGGCCTTCTGAGAAGGAGCGAGAGCTGCCTGTACGCGACCGCGTGCTTTGAAAGGTCGTCGTATACTATGAGCGCGTGCTGGCCGTTGTCCCTGAAGTACTCGCCCATGGCGCAGCCCGAATAAGGCGCAATGAACTGCAGCGGCGCCGGGCTTGCAGCGGTCGCGGCGACGACCGTCGTGTAATCCATCGCCCCTGACTGACGGAGCTTCTCGACTATCTGCGCGACCGTGGACTGCTTCTGGCCTATGGCGACGTAAATGCACCAGACGTTAAGTCCCTTCTGGTTGATGATGGTATCGAGCGCGACGGCGGTCTTTCCGGTCTGACGGTCGCCGATGATGAGCTCTCTTTGCCCCCTGCCGATGGGTATCATGCCGTCGATGGCCTTGATGCCCGTCTGGAGAGGCTCCTTGACCGATTTTCTGGCGACTATGCCCGGGGCCTTTATCTCGACGCGCCGCATTTCCTTGGCGTCTATCGGGCCCTTGTTGTCGATGGGCTGGCCCAGCGCGTTGACGACCCTGCCCGCAAGGGCCGGGCCGACCGGGACCTCGACAATCCTGCCGGTCCTCTTGACGGTATCGCCTTCCTTTATGGTATAATCCCCGCCGAAGATGGCCGCGCCGACGTTGTCTTCCTCAAGGTTCAAGACCATGCCGTAGAGCCCGCCCGGAAACTCGAGGAGTTCGCCCGCGAGCGCCTTCTCAAGTCCGTAAATCCTCGCTATGCCGTCGCCGACGGATATGACGGTGCCTATCTCTTTTACGTCTATCTCTTTCTCAAAGCCCTTTATCTGGGTCTTGATGAGTTGGCTTATCTCCTCAACCTTTATCATCTTCAGGCCACCCCTTGTAGGATTTTTTCTTTCATCAGCTCGAGCTGGGTCTTGAGGCTCCCGTCGAGTATGGTATTGTCCAACTTGATAACAAGCCCGCCTATAAGGGAGGGATTTTTGGCGAACGTCGCAATCACCTCGCGCCCTGTAGAGGCCTTTATCTTATCCTTGACCGCATTGAGCGCGTCCGGGGAAAGCTCGACAGGGGATTCCACCACGATGCGGATCCGCCCGGCAAGACCGTCTTCAAGCCTTGAATAGGCCGCCGCGATCTCGTCAAGGAGCCTTATCTTCCGCGTCTCCATCAGTATGAAAAGCAGCCTGGTGACGGCGCTCGAGAACTTGGCGCCCTCGGCAACCTTCGTCAAAAGGACGCGGCGCTCCTCTATCCTGTACATCGGGTTCAGAAGCACCTTATACAACTCCGGCGCCCCCTGAAAGATGCCCACGGCGGTGCGGAGCTCCTTGCCGTAATTCACGTAGGCGCCGTCCTCGGTGCCTACGGCTATGAGCGCCTTTGCGTATCTTCTTGCCACGGATGTTTTCAAGGATTACACCTCTTAATCTTCTATATCGGGCATATCCGGTTGCATTCCCCAACCCCGATAAAATGCCTCTCGCGGAGCCGGCGCAGCCTCTTCCGGCGCACCCGGCCAAACTATTTGCGGATGCCCGACTTGATACCCTCGGTCTTGTTGCCCCCGGCGCTCAGGTCTTTGAGATAGGCCTTTACGAGCCTGTCATGGTCCTCGCCCTTAAGCCCGGCCACAAGCATCTCTTCGGCCATTGACGCGGCAAGCACCGCGGCCTCTCTGCGAAGCTCGATTCTGGCCTTCTTGACTTCCTGTTCCGCCGTAAACCTGGCCTGGTCCTTAATCCTTTGCGCGGCGGCCGAAGCCTCGGCCAGCAGTCTTGCGCTCTCGGCCTCGCCCTCAAGCCTGAGTTCGTTATGCACGTTTACGACGGACGCCTCGAGCATGGCGACCTTCGCCTGATACTCCGCGTATTTTCTATCCGCGGCGGCCTTGGCCTCCACCGCGTCCTTTATCGCCTGCTCAATATCCATGCCCCTCTTGGAGAGCATGCCCTTGATAACGTACTTCCATACGCAGCCGATGCCTATGACGAGGATGACGAAGTTCACAATCTTCCAGAGCATCCCGCTGCCGCCCTCTTCGTGTCCGCCGCCCTCGGTCTCCGCGAAACCGAGCGCCGGAAGGGACAGGCAGGCCAGAAGCACGACTATGCCCATGACCTTTCTATCGAGTATCTTCTCGGCCATCTGCGAGCCAAGGGCCTTCGCCTCGGCCTTGAGCATGACCATGGCCGAGGCCTTGTTCTTCTCAAGCGCAGTCTTCATAACGCCCAACTCGCGGCTTGCCGCGCCGCGAGCGGCCTCGATAATCTCTTTTTCTCTGGCCACGGACTCAAGGCGGCGCTTTGCGCGCTCCTCGTTGCCCTTTATGGCCGCGTCTTTAAGCCTCTTCTCGTAAGCCGCAAGGCCGTCGGCAATCACCCTGTCATACTCCTGCGCCTTTCTCAGGTTGCCGCCTATCTTCTCGTCCCTCTCCTTGAGCGCCTTGATGGCCGGCGTAAAAAGAAACCTGCTCAGTATCGGCATAAGCACAAGAAAACCGATTATCTGCCACAATACCGTAAGATTTATATCAAGCATATCCTTACCACACCGCCGGATGTTTTATCATGATAATACAGGCTGTCAAGCCGGCCCGCACAAGTCTGGACTGCGCCACCGGCCCGGGCCAATGACGGGACCGTTAACCCATTCCATTTTCCAAGATTAGAACAGAGTATTGCTAACATAGACCGAAGTTTGTTGTCAAGTTATTTATACCGGACAAGAGAATCGGCCGTCGCCGGGATAGTTACGGAAAGGCAGGGAGGCAGGTCTTTAATCGAAAAAAGGCTGCCTGCCATGCCGGCAGGCAGCCTTTCACGAACTTAAGACTACTTCTTTTTCTTCTTCACGGATTTTTTTGGCGCGGACTTGGCGACCGGTTTTGCCGCGGTCTTTTTCTTTGCCTTGAGCGCGTCGCACTCCTTGCGAGCGGCGTCCCTCTCGGCCGTAAGGTTCGCGACCTGCGTGTTGAGATCGGCAACGTCCTTCTCAAAGGTCGCGACCTGCGTCTCGAGCTCGCCGGTATGCGCCGTCAGGGTCGCAACCTGAGCCTTGAGCTGCTCGTTCTCCTTCTTTATCTCCTGCCCGCAACCCGCCGTAAAAAGGACTACGGCAAATACGACGCCCAGCAACCCCAGCTTCTTCATCATCTTTTTCATGCTCCCCTTGTTAGTTTGGTATAATTCCGCGGCTTGCGCGGCCATGCATTAATATGCCAGAAAAACGGCGAGGTTGCAACATCAAGAAGGACGCCTCCGTCATGGCGGATGCCATCTGGGTAACGTCAAGAATTTTGTGTCAGTGAGAAAAGGGTAGCGGTGCCTTGTTTCTTGTTTTCGTAAGTAAATACCGCGAATAGTTTTCTTTCGATGCTGGTTTTGTCGCTGAAGACTCCCATAGGTCTGGTTCGTCGTCTTACTTCCCTGAACCTTCTCTCTATGGCGTTGGTGGTTCTTGTGGCCTTCCGCGTTTCCTCGTCCTTGAACCGGAAGAAGGCGAGA
>JACRNO010000035.1 GCA_016234855.1 Deltaproteobacteria bacterium
CAATCGTGGCTCTCTGGGCCATAGGGGTATCTCCTTATAGTTGGTTGCGGAACCGCTATAAAGATACCCCTTTTCTTTTACTGACACAAAATAAGATACATTACCTCAGGGACGGGCCTGCTTGCAAAGACCGTGCTTATGTGCTACCTTTTAGACGTCATCCCGCACAGATTACATTGCCGTTGCCCGGACAGACTGGTCTGAACCTGTCAGGGCCAGACCCTTAACCGCGACATATCCGGCCGGAGCCAGCATGAAACTCTCAAGAGAACAGGTCGAGAAGCTCTCAAGACGCATACTTGACACACTGCGGGATAAGCACATCATTGTAATGAAGACGGACGAGCACAGCGTCCTTACGAAGATATCCGAGACCATGCTCGCCAACCTGCACGCTGAAGACGCCCTCGACGCCGAGGTGGAGCGTATGCTCGAAGAACACTCTAAAGAGATGTCCTCGGGCAAGGTCGACTACAAACGCATGTTCACCATGCTGAAGACCAAACTCGCAAAAGAGAGGGGTATCGTGCTTTGAGACTGTCCGAAGAGAGGATATCCCACCTCGCGCACCTGATCTCCGACTCCGTCTGGAAGGACGACCTCGTTGACTTTGACGACGACAAGCGCGTGCTGGACGAAATCAAGCGCGTCCTGACCGAGTTCCTCCGCGTCGAGGACGAGGCCGACACTGCCACGCGCGCAAAGATACGCACCCTTTCCAGGGACGTGCCCGAAGGCAGCCGCGAATGGGATATCCTCTACAGAAAATACTTTGAAGAAGAGTTGCGGCGCAAGGGCTTTTAGGGCTGGCGCGCCTATTCTCACGTCAGTCGATATTGAAAACGCTTCGATGCGCCCGGCGCTTGTGCTCATTCCGCCCTCACTCGCATTACAACCAACCGGAGTTTCCTGAAATGCTCTTAAAACTCCTCATGCCGCCGGTCATCGGCGCGTTCATCGGCTGGGTCACCAACTACGTCGCCATAAAGCTCCTATTCAGGCCCCTTGCGCCGATCAACGTCTTCGGGTACAAGCTCCAGGGCATCATCCCCAAGCGGCGCAGCGATATCGCACACAGCATGGCGCACGCCATCGAGCAGGAGTTGCTCTCGTCGGAAGACATCGCCGGAGTCCTCAACGGCATCGACTGGCAGGACGAGGTGGAAAAGACGGTGACTGAGGTCGTCGAGCACCGCCTCGGGTCCAGGACAATCCAGGGGCTGCCCATCATCGGGCTGGTATCGGAGAATATAAAATACCACGTAAAGTACATCGTCACCAAGGATATACTCTCCCAGATAGACAAAAAGAAGGACGCGCTCGCCGCAAAGTTCAAGGACAACGTGGACGTCAAGGGGCATCTGGTAAAAAAGATAGACGCCCTTGACCTGAAGAGATTCGAGGCCATGCTGACCTCCTTTATAGCAAGGGAACTGCGCCACCTTGAATGGCTCGGCGCTCTGATGGGCTTTCTAATCGGGGTCTTCCAATCCCTGGCCGTCTACGTCTGGGCATACTGACGCGAGAACGCATGACGCAAAATGCATTGACAAATCAGGCAATTAAAAGGCCGCCCACCCGCATAAGACCCGGTTGACAAAACGCCCGGGAAGCGATAAGATATAAATAGAGAGGTATGTCGGGACAATTGAGATGAGCTACAGTAGGTAACATTAAGGAGCCCTTCCGGGACGGGGTGTGCAAGCCCGCGGGTCGCGCAAGCGCCTGACGCGGGACGCCTGAACCGCCCTTCTGGGCCGCCACCTTACCGAACGTCTCTTCTTCCTGCCTGACATACCCCTTCTTTTTGCCGCTTTATCGCCGCTTGCCGCCAAAACCCCGCTTGACATATCAACTGAAACTTATTATTATCCGCTTATGAGGATTCGCAAAGCGGTTTTTCCGGCAGCCGGTTTCGGCACCAGGTTCCTGCCAGCCACAAAGGCCATCCCGAAAGAGATGCTGCCCCTCGTGGACAAACCCCTCATCCAATATGCCGTTGAAGAGGCAAAGGCAAGCGGGCTTGAGGAGATCATCATCGTCACGGGCATGGGCAAGACCGCCATCGAAGACCACTTTGACACCTCTTTCGAGCTTGAAATCCTCCTGAAAGAGCGCAAAAAAGGCGATATCTTAAAGAAGATTGAAGAAGTCTCGGAACTCGTCCACTTCGCCTATACCCGGCAGAAGAAGCCGCTCGGCCTCGGACACGCCATCGGCATCACCAGAAACCTCATCAATAGCGAGCCGTTTGCCGTTTTCCTCGGCGATGATATAATAGATTCCAGGGTGCCGGTCATGAAGCAGATGATAGGCGTCTACAATAAATACAAGGCAAGCGTCCTGGCGGTGCAGCGCGTGCCGCGCAGCCAAACCCACATGTACGGGATGATAAGCGGGAAGAAGGTCGCCCCCGGCGTCTACAGGGTCACCGGCCTCGTGGAGAAACCGAAGTCCAACCCGCCGTCGAATCTCGCCATCATCGGCAGATACATACTCGCCCCGGAGATATTCCAGGCGCTCGACGCCACAAGGCCAGGCAAGGGCGGCGAGATACAGCTTACCGACGCGCTTCAAATCCTCCTGAAGACACGGGAGATATACGCCTGCGAATTCGAAGGAGAGCGTTACGACGCCGGGGACAAGGTCGGCTTTCTCAAGGCCAACATAGCCTTCGCCCTGAAGCACGCCGAGACTCGGGTCGAGATAAGAAAGTTCCTGAAGGGTTTGAAGCTGTAACGGATACGCTGCGCGGGTTGCGGCGCGGCCTTGGGCCGCGCGCGGTCGTGACGAAGGCCCGCCGACGCTCCACGGAGAGCATCACCAGATGGCCAAGATATCAAGGAAGTCAAAGAACGACCAGACGAGCGCCGGGATAGACGAGATAAACCAGTTCATCCTCGAAGGGTTGCGCGAAGCCGGGCTTGTCACGGCCGCGGAGCAGACCTCGCATACGCCGAACGTGGACGTCTTCTCGACCCCGGCCGAACTCGTCATGGAGATCGAGATGCCCGGGGTCAGGCGCGAGGACATCGAAGTAACCCTGCTCAAAGACACCGTAACGGTGCGGTCGATAAAGGCCGAATGCTTCGAAGAGCCTAAGGTCAATTACGTCTGCATGGAACGCTCCTTCGGCAGGATATTCCGCCAGGTGGAGATACCCTTTGCGGTGGACGCCGCAAAAATCAAGGCGGTATACAAGAACGGCGTCTTGACGATAACCCTGCCGCGCGTCGTGGATAAACGCGCCGCGTCGCGGCGCGTAACCGTGGATATAGCCTGACGGCCCTGCGCCAGAGCTCCCCGGCCGTATCCGTCAAACGGCCGAGACCCGGCATAGCCGGCGAAGGACGCGTTCCGTATCGGCCCGCACCGGCGTCAAACACCTTCTGTCGCAATCAAAGGATGATATAATGGCCGAAGAAGAAAAAAAACCAAGCGAATTCCCCGCCGATAAACCCGGCGAAAAGAGGGACGACGAGCAGCTCGTCATCCCGGACACCCTGCCGCTTCTGCCGGTCAGGGACGTGGTCATCTTTCCGTTCATGATAGTCCCGCTCTTCGTCGGCAGGGAACGCAGCATCAACGCCGTCGACTCCGCGCTCACCAAAGACCGGCTCATATTCGCGGCCACGCAAAAGGACATCTCCAAGGAAGACCCGGAACCCGCCGACCTCTACACCACCGGCACCGTCTGCATGATAATGCGGATGCTCAAGCTGCCGGACGGCAGGGTGAAGATACTCGTCCAGGGGCTCACGCGCGCCGCCATCGAGAAGTTCGCGCAGGTGCGCCCGTCCTACACCGTCCAGGTCGCAAAGATTAAGGAGGCCACGGCCCCGGCCGCGACCCTTGAGGTCGAAGCCCTCATGCGCAACGTCAAAGACCAGATAGAGCGCCTGTCCACGCTCGGCAAGGTCGTTTTTCAGGAAGTCATGATGGTCCTCGACAACATCGTCGACCCCGGCCGCATGGCCGACCTTGTCGCGGCCAACCTTGGGCTCAAGATAGACGAGGCCCAGGTCATACTCGAAATACTCGACCCGGTAAAGCGCCTTGAGAAGGTCGGCGAGATGCTCGTCAAGGAACTCCAGGTCGCGCAGATGCAGGTAAAGATTCAATCGCAGGCCAAGGAAGAGATGGACAAGAGCCAGCGCGAATACTTCCTGCGCGAGCAGATGCGCGCGATAAAAAACGAGCTCGGCGACATCGAAGAGGGCGGCGAGGAGATGGACGAGCTCCGCGAGAAGATAAAGAAGGCCAAGATGCCGGCGGAGGTCGAAAAAGAGGCCAACAAGCAGCTCGACCGGCTTGAGATGATGCACCCGGACGCGGCCGAGGCCGCGCTTATAAGGACGTATCTCGAATGGCTCGTGGACCTGCCGTGGGCCGTATTCACCAAAGACGCCATCGACATCGACAAGGCGAAGAGCGTCCTTGACTCAGACCACTACGACCTCGAGAAGGTCAAGGAGCGGATACTCGAGTACCTGGCCGTGCGCAAGCTCCAGAAGAAGACCAAGGGGCCGATACTGTGCTTCGTCGGGCCTCCGGGCGTGGGCAAGACCTCGCTCGGACGCTCCATAGCGAAGGCCATGGGCAGGAAGTTCGTGAGGATTTCACTGGGCGGCATAAAGGACGAGGCCGAGATACGCGGCCACAGGCGCACCTACGTCGGCGCCCTGCCCGGCAGGATAATCCAGGGGATGAAACAGGCCGGCACCACCAACCCGGTCTTCATGATGGACGAGATAGACAAGATCGGCATGGACTTTCGCGGCGACCCGTCGTCCGCGCTCCTTGAGGTCCTCGACCCGGAGCAGAACTATGCGTTCAGCGACCATTATCTCAACGTCCCCTTCGACCTCTCGAAGGTGATGTTCATCATGACGGCGAACATGGCCGACCCCATCCCTGATGCCCTGCTCGACAGGATGGAGGTCTTGAACCTGCCCGGCTACACAGAGGAAGAGAAGGTCCAGATTGCGAAAAAATTCATCGTGCCGCGGCAAATTACCGAGCACGGTCTTACGGACAAGCTCATCAGGATACCGGACGAGACCATCCACGCGGTGGCCTCCGAGTATACGCGCGAGGCGGGCCTGCGTAACCTTGAGCGCGAGATCGCGTCGCTGTGCAGAAAGATTGCGAAGAAGGTCGCCTCGAAGAAGGGCAAAAAGGAACTGACGGTCATAAACCGCGAGCAGATTCATGAATACCTCGGCGTGCCTAAGTACCTGCCCGACGCCGAGCAGGAGACCGACGAGGTCGGCGTTGCCACGGGCCTTGCATGGACTCCGGTAGGCGGCGAGATGCTCCATATAGAGGCCTCCATAATGAACGGCAAGGGGCAGCTAACCCTCACCGGCCACCTGGGCGACGTGATGAAGGAGAGCGCTCAGGCGGCCTTGAGCTATGCGCGAAGCCGCGCCGCTGAGTTCAACCTGCCGGCGGACTTCTACAAGAACCTCGACATACACATACACGTGCCATCGGGCGCCATCCCCAAGGATGGCCCTTCCGCCGGCATAACCATGGCCACGGCGCTCATCTCGGCCCTGACAAAAAGGGCTATCAGCAAGGACCTGGCCATGACAGGCGAGATTACGCTTCGCGGCAGGGTCTTGCCCATCGGCGGGCTCAAAGAAAAGTCCCTTGCGGCGCTGCGCGCCAACATCAAGACGGTCATCATACCCGACCGCAACAAAAAAGACCTTGAAGAGATACCGAAAGAGGTCATGAAAGAGCTTACCTTCCTGCCGGTAAAGCACATGGATGACGTCCTCAATATAGTCTTTCCAAAAAAGACCGGCGTGGCCAAGACCCCGCTCGAACGCAAGAAGACTAAGGGCGCGCCAAAGCCTAAGCACGGCGCAAAAGCCGGCAGAAAGGGCGCAACCCCGCGGACATAACGGGATTATCCTGGACGTCAGTTGCTATAAGGGCGGTTAGCCCTGATAGCAACTGACATCCAGCATCAGCAAAAAACAGCCTTGCAGGTCTGGCCGCGTGAACTAATCCTCTCCTATCGGCAATGACGAAGACCATCCACTCTATTGGCGAGGACGCGCTTGTCGCCTCTCTCGCCCGCGGTTATTCACGGCCAAACGCCCGATTGATAAAGGGCATGGGCGACGACGCAAGCGTCACCATCCAGGCCGCGGGCCGCGCGCTGCTTGCCACCACAGACGTCCTCATCGAAGGCATACACTTCATCAAGGCGCACACCACGCCGTATCTGCTCGGCAGAAAGGCCCTCGGCGTTTCGCTCTCTGATATCGCGGCCATGGGCGGCAGACCGTTATTTCACCTCGTCTCCATTGCCATGCCGCCTGAGACCCCGAAGGCCTTTGTCAACGGACTTTACAAGGGCATGGACGCGGCCGGGCAAGATTACGGCTCGTGCCTCGCTGGCGGCAATACCGCCCGGCTGCCCGGGAGGGTCATGGTCTCCACAACGGCCTTTGGCGAGGCGGCCGCAGGCCGCGTGATATACAGGAACGGGGCCCGGCCCGGGGACGTCATCTACGTCACGGGCCTGCTCGGTCAATCGGCCCTGGGGATGGAGGCGTTAAAAACAAGCGGTGCGGCGGCCATTCGCGGCAGGTTCAAAGAGGCCGTAAAGAGACACCTCGACCCGGCGCCTCGCATTGCCGCGGGAGCGACCCTGGCATCCGGCGGCCTTGCAACCGCGATGATGGACCTGAGCGACGGCTTGGGCATTGACCTGAGGCGCATGTGCGAGGCAAGCGGGGTTACGGCCGAGGTCGAGCTTGAAAAGATTCCGGTATCAGCCGCACTCAGACGGTATGCAAGAGATAACAGGGTCTCGGCCTCTGTGTTCGCGGCAAGCGGGGGCGAGGATTACGAACTGCTCTTCACCTCGCCGCCCGGACGCGCAAAGGCCGTGGCAACGGCGGCAAAACGCGCCAAAATCACCATAACGCCGATAGGCCGCGTCACCGGAAAAGGGGGAAAAGGGCGGCCTGGCGTCGTCTTCGTTAACGCTGACGGCAGGGCCGTAAGATTGAAAAAGGCCGGGTTTCAGCACTTTTGATAACCATCGCTCACGAGAAAAAAGTTTATTCCATGAGTGTTGACTTTTTCCGCAAAAGGGTTTTATAATAGCTGCGTCAAACAATTGTACTTGATTGGAGCAGAGACCGGCCCGCAAAGCGCTTTTTTTAACACGCATGGCGGACATCTGACTGTTGCAGAAACACAAACCGGGACGTTTTACGATATACTGAACTTATCTTTTGCCGGGAATCTGACTCGCCCGGCTCATCACCGGAAACACGATATCACCGCTAATTCCTTTACCTTGCATGCGATAAAGGCACACATGGCAAGGTGGTGATTTACAGAGACCCATTCCTTAATATACCGGCTGGCAACTCAAGTTTTCGGCTGCGAAACGCAGGACAACGGTGACAAAGTGAATATTCGCATACCCATAGGTTATAAGTTCATCCTCGGCTTCATCGCCGTAGTCGCGGCGGCCGCCTTTATACCCGACATCATAGAGCACTTCGATATCCCGGACTGGACGCGAAAGCCCATATCCATGCTCGCGGCGATGGTCGTCGGTCTTTTCCTTGGTTCGTTTTTCACAAAGAGCTTTACGAAGCGATTCAGATACATAGCAGACCTTGCCCAGATGATAAGCAGCGGCGACCTTACACACGCAAACCAAAACAGCCGTCTTCGCAGGGGTCTATTCCTTGACGAGACCTCGGATCTGGAGGAATCGCTCGAAACTATGACCGATAATCTGCGCGGGCTGGTCGAACGCCTCAAGGAGACCGTCGAGAATCTGGCGGCCTCTCAGGACTCGCTCGCCTCAATCGTAACCAAGGGCGAAGAGACGTCCAAAGACGTCAGCGACGGCGCCTCCGCCATCTTCGACGGCGCGCTTCAACAATCGAATCACATAGGCAACGCCTCGCAGGCCGTAAAGAACATGGCTGAGATTGCCGACGAGGTCGGCGGCAAGGTCACTGAAAATGCCAACGCCTCGCAGAAGGTCAACTCCATGGTCCAGCGCGGCGCCACAACGGCCACGAGCGCGATGGAGAAGATGGAGACCATATTCAAGGGCATCGAGAACACGGAGACGGTCGCCGGACGCCTGCGGGAGAAACTCAGCGACATACCCAAGATACTCGACGTAATCACGCATATATCGCGCCAGACCGACCTCCTTGCCCTTAACGCCACTATAGAAGCCTCCAAGGCCGGCGAACACGGCAGGGGGTTTGCGATGGTCGCCGAAGAGGTGCGCAGGTTCGCCGACAACACGAACGCCAGCGTACAGGACGTCTCGCTAATAGTCAAGGAGTTGAGGCTCGAAGTCGAAAGGGTCGTCCAGTCGGCGAGCGAAGGCACGTCGAACCTGCGCGGCGGCAGAGACGACTTGCGCAAGATCCGCGAGATACTCGTGGATATAACGAACTATACGGCCGACGTAGCCGAGCGCGGCACCATCATCCTCACGCTCACGCAGAAACAGAAGGAGAAGGCCGAGAAGATTGTCGAGGCCATCGAGGAGGTCTCCAGCATCGCCCACGACAACCTGACCAATACCGAACGCGTCGAGACGGCCATCGCGGCGCACGGCGCCGCCATCAACCAGACCATCGAGGCGTCGCATAAACTGACCGAGCTTGCAAGCGAGCTCAAGACCGTCGCTGACAGGTTCACGCTGTAGCGGGCCGCGCCGGACTCTACGGATAATAAGACTCAACGAAAAATACGGCCTCTGGCTTATAAACGAAATGAACGCGGACAAACTCGTACTCGGTTTAGCAGGATTGAAGCTGGCGATAGAGACCACGGAGGTTGCCGGTATCGTCTCGGTGCAACACCCGACGTACCTGCCGCACCAGTCGGGGTTTGTCAGCGGCTTGATAAGCCTGCGCGGCGAGCCCGTAACGGTGGTCGACGTCAGAAAGGCCTTTAAGTTGCAGGACGCCGGCTCCGGACACATGATAGTCGTGGTCAGAGACTCCAAGCGCACACTCGGACTTGACGCGGGCGGGGCCGAGACCTCTTTTTTATGGGCCGAGGAACTTAAAAAATGCATCATTGGCGGCGACGGCGGCGCCTTCACAAAAGGCACGCTGACGCTTGACCATGACAGTTACGTGCTTATCGACTGGCGCGCCCTCTTTGACGAGGCCGCCAGACTACTAACAACGGACGAAACGCGTGTCTAAGAAAAAAGTACTTATCGTGGACGACCTCTCCTTTTTCCGCATGGCGCTGCGCGACATACTCGAACGCGCGGGTTTTGACGTCGTGGGAGAAGCGGCAAACGGGGCGGAGGCGGTCGACAAGACCAGGACGCTCTTGCCGGATATCGTCATCCTCGACGTCGTCATGCCGGTCAAGACGGGCATTGACGCCGCGAAGGAGATCTCGCTTATGAAGATGCCGCTTAAGATAGTCATGTGCTCGTCCCTCGGTTACGAACCCATTGTGGAAGAAGCCATGCGGGCCGGCGCATCCGCATATATCCTGAAACCCCTGAACGAAAAGGACGTGCTGCACGCATTGAGCGGCCTCGACGCCGGCGGCGCCCGGCCGGGACGCTGACCGTTTGCGCCGCCGTCAACGCGGCGGCCCACCTACGAAATGGATACATCGAAATACAAGGCGCTCTACCTTCAGGAGACTTCCGAACATCTCGCGGGCATTGAGAAAGGTCTTTTAGACCTTGAAAAAGGCGCGCAGGACGACCAAACGGTAGACCATCTCTTCCGCCACTACCACTCTATCAAAGGCATGTCCGCCTCCATGGGTTACGAACCCATCCAGAAACTCGCCCATGCGCAGGAGGACCTCCTCGACCGCATCAGGCAAAAGCGCATGGCCTGCCGCCCCGGGATAACGGCCGTTCTCTTTCAATGCCTCGACGGCCTGAAGACCCTTGTCAGACAGGTCGAAGACGGCGCGCCGCTTGACGCGGACGTCGCCCATTTCGCGGCCATGATAAAAGAGATTATCGAGGCCCCGGCTGTTGCGGCCGAACCCGCCCCGGACAAGACCGCGCCTGCCGCGCCAAGCGCGCCACAGACAGGCATCCCGGAATTAAAGCTCTCGCACGTGATGAAGGTGGAAGGCAGGGTCTTCGACGAGTTGCTGGCAACCGTCGGAGACCTCGTCATGGCGCTGTCGACCTTCAAGACCATCTCGCATTCAAGCCGCTCCATCGAATTTAGGGAAGGGACGTACAAGCTCGGCAAATATATCAACGCCATCCATCACAGCATCCTGTCGGCCCGCATGCTCCCCATAGAAGACCTGACGGAGGGCCTGCCGCGTCTCGTGCGCGACATGAGCCACAGGAGCGGAAAAGAGGTGGAACTGCGCATAACCGGCTCTGATCTGCGCCTTGACCGCTCAACTCTCGAAGGCCTCGGCGGCCCGCTCGTGCATATAATCAGGAACTGCGTCGACCACGGCATAGAACCCGTGGAAGTAAGAGTTCGCAACGGCAAGCCGAAGGCCGGCGTGATAACGATAAACGCCTTCCGCAAAAAGGACCGCGTGGTCATAGAGGTGGCGGACGACGGCGCCGGTATAAACGTATCCAAGATAAGAGAGAGGGCGAAGGCAAGCGGCGTTCCCGCAGAAAAGCTCAACGCCATGGACGATAAAGAGGCGCTCATGCTCGTCTGCCTGCCCGGTGTCACGAGCACGGACGCCGTAACCGAGACATCCGGCAGAGGCGTGGGCATGGACGTGGTCAAGGCGGCCGTCGAGGGCCTCGGCGGCTCCCTTGTCATCGCATCCACCCCGGGCGCTGGCGTCAGGCTCTCCATGGAGATGCCGATTACGACCTCCATCATAAAGGCGCTCATCGTGAACGAAGGCCCGGAGCAATTTCTTATCGCCTTATCCCGCATCGAACGCGTCGTCGAGGTCCATAAGGGAGAAATCGCGAACGGCTGGTACGCAACCGGGACGTCCCGCATACCCGTGCTGCCGCTCGGCCCGACCCTCGGCATGCCGGACGCCGGGGAGCGGGAGTTCTATTCCCTTATCATAATCCATGCCCACGGGGTAACGGACGATACAGGCGGTGATGCAGCAGGCATCCGGGTAGATGCGTTCTCAGACGAGATTGACGCATACATCAGGCCGCTTCAACCTCCCATATCGCGGCTGTGGGGTGTTTCCGGCATCGCGGTCATGGGAGACGGCAGAACGGTCTTTCTCCTTGACGTCAGCCAGATAGGGACAAAAGTAAAGGCCTGGTCGTAACGGCGCGGCCAGTGCCGCACAACATATCAACTCAAGGCGCTCCATACCCCTTATGAACGTAAGAACAATTAAAAAGCTGCTTGGTGACCTCAAGGACGGCAGGGTCACGGTAGACGAGGCTCTGGACAGGCTCAAGTCCATGCCTTACGACGAGCTTGACTGCGCCACGCTCGACACCCATCGCGGCCTGAGAAAGGGCTTTCCAGAGGTCATATACGGCGGCGGCAAGAGCGCCGCCCAGATAAAGACCATCATGAAGGCCATGAGCGGACGCGGAGAAAACTGCCTCGTCACCAGGGTCGACAGGAAAAAGGGGCTGCTCCTCAAAAAGGCCTTCCCGTCGGCCGCGTACTGCGAGCTCTCAGGCACGTTTTTCAAAAAGACACATAAGATAGAACCCTGCGGCAAGGGCGTCATAATGGTCATATCCGCCGGCACCTCCGACATGCCGGTTGCCGAAGAAGCGGCAAAGGTCGCCGAGTACATGGGCAACGACGTGCGCCGCCTCTATGACGTCGGGGTAGCTGGCATACACAGGCTCCTCGGGAAAAAGGACGATATCTGGGCCGCCAACGTCATCATAGTGGTAGCGGGCATGGAAGGCGCGCTCCCGAGCGTGGTGGCCGGACTCGTTGCCCGGCCGGTCATAGCCGTGCCGACAAGCGTGGGATACGGCGCCAACCTCGGCGGCCTCACCACCCTCATGGCCATGCTTAACTCGTGCGCCTCCGGCGTCTCGGTCGTCAATATCGACAACGGCTTCGGCGCGGCCTACGTCGCAAGCCTTATCAATAAAGAGAGGGAGCAGGTCTGATGCGCATCCTTTACTTCGACTGCCCCATGGGCATAAGCGGCGACATGTGTCTGGCCGCGCTCATCAACCTCGGCGTTGACCCCAAGATGCTCATTGCCGAGTTGAAGAAACTCCCGCTCGGCAAGACCCGGTTCGATATCTCCGTTACGACCGAGGTCCGTCATTCCATAACCGCCACGGGCTTTCGCGTCAAGGTCCCGCACGAGCACCATCACAGGACGTTCAAGGACATCCGCGCGATTATCGAGGACAGCAAATTGTCCGGCAAGGTGAAGACGCTGGCCATCTCCATCTTCAGGACTATCGCAGAGGCCGAGGCACGGGTCCACGGCATAAAGCCCGGCGCCGTCCACTTTCACGAAGTCGGCGCGCTCGACTCCATCGTCGATATCGTCGGCGCGGCAATAGCGATTACGCACCTGAACCCCGGCAGGGTCGTCTCGTCCCCGGTGACGCTGGGCTCCGGATGGGCCGATACCATGCACGGCAGGATACCCATTCCTGCCCCGGCCACCCTTGAAATCCTCAAACACGGCCGGATTGCCCCTTCCCTTTCGGAGATACCGTTCGAGCTTACGACTCCGACCGGCGCGGCCATACTCGCCACCGTCACGGACGAATTCGGGCCGATGCCCGCCATGACCGTCAAAGGCGTGGGGTACGGAGCGGGCAAGAAGGACTTTAAAGAAGGCGCCAACGTCGTGCGCGTCGTTACCGGGGACGGCCCGGCGGACCCGGCCAGGGCCTGCGAATGCGGCGGCGACAAGGTCAGCATCCTTGAAACCAATATCGACGATATGCCGGCGCAGATGCTCGGCTACCTTATGGACAGACTCCTTGAGGCGGGCGCGCTCGACGTCTACTATACGCCCATACAGATGAAGAAGGGCCGTCCGGCCGTGCTCCTCACCGTCATAACGGACGAGGCCCGCAAGGAAGACCTCCTTGGCATCACCTTCGCGGAATCCACGTCCATCGGGGTAAGGGTCTCAAGCGTCGAAAGGCGCTGTCTCGAAAGAAAGATAATCAAGGTAAAGACGGCCTACGGCACGGTGCGCGTAAAGGTCGCATCAAAGAACGGGCGGACGGTGAACATCCAGCCGGAGTATGAAGACTGCCGCGCCATAGCCGCGAAAAAGGGGCTGCCGCTCAAGAAGGTGATGGATGCGGCAAAGGCCGCCGCATCCACGGCTGATACGGCCGGATGCGCGCATTAGGCATGGCCCGCCGACGCAATTAATCCGCTGTTTGGGATTGACTACCCTCACCATTTTGGTATATAGTTAAAAAAAGCCATCAAATCGTGCGGCCGGCAGCCTCTTCAGGATACAGACCGTTGCGCGCTTAACCGGGTTATTCTTTCAATAAACGGGAGAAAAAACTTCCATGATGATTCGTTGCTGGGGAGCGCGCGGGTCGATATCCGTCTCCGGGAAGGAATACCTGAAGTACGGCGGCGACACCACCTGTATCGAGGTCGTAAGCGACAGCGGCGACCTGATAATCATCGACGCGGGCACCGGCATACGCGCGCTCGGCAACAAACTGAGCCTTGAAAAGACGCGAAAGATACACCTGCTGCTCACGCACGCCCACTGGGACCACCTCTCCGGTTTTCCCTTCTTCAAACCCATCTATAAGAAAGAGAGCGAGATAAAGGTCTACGGGCCGCAAACCACGCAGGACTCGGTCAGGCACATCCTTTCAAAGGCCATGAGCGCGCCGTATTTTCCGGTCGAGCTCTCCGACGTAAGCGCGAATATCACCTTTCACGGCATGGGCAACAAGGACTACAACATCGGCTCCGTCAGGATTACGACAATCCCCTTGAGCCACCCGAACCAGGGCGCGGGTTACAGGCTCGAGGAAAACGGCAAGTCGTTCGTCTTCCTGACCGACAACGAGCTTACGCACCACCACCCGACGGGCTGCGACTACGCGGACTACGTCAACTTCGCAAAGGGCGCGAACCTGCTCTTTCACGACTCGGAATACACCAGGGAAGATTATAAACACACCAAAGGGTGGGGACACTCGGTCTATCTGGACGTGCTGGACCTCGCCATGGAGGCCGGTGTTGACGCGCTCGGCCTCTTCCATCACAACCAGGACAGATTTGACGATGAGGTTGACAGGATTGAGGAGGACTGCCGGAGGATAGTCGCGAAAAAAGGCTCCGCCATGAAGGTCTTCGCCGTTGCAACCGGAATGGTGATAAAACTTTAAACCGCATCCCTTAAATCATCAGCCGCCCGGCCAGGCTAAATCCCGCACCGCTAAACCTTACTCGCCCCACAACGTCTTGGGCACCCCAACGATACGCGCCTTTCTGCGCAACTCTTCCTGCTCGGCCTTGAGCGAATCGAGCCTCGCTTCATCATCGGGTAACTCCTTCCTGTATTGCTCGTAGGTCTCCACGTCCTTCGACTCGTACAGCTGGCCCACGCGCATGCCCGTCTCCACCAACTTCACAAAATTCCTTTTCGCAATGATACTCGACTCCAGACCGCCTATATCGTTCTTGAGCTTCCTGAAGGCCTCCTTCCACCAGTCAAGCGGATGGTCTCCGTAGAGCTCCGTCTCCGGCTGGGGTTGCGCGCCGTCCCCGGACGGCTCCGCCACGTTCGAGGGGCGCGACTCGGTGGCCTTGCGGATCTTAACCTTGGACCTATACTTGGCCGGGACCTTCTCCATACTGTCGGTTATATGCACGCTGCCGTCATTATCCGTCCACGAATATATCACGTCGCCCTCGGGCTGACCGGTCTCCTTGACCTTCGACGGCTCGGGTGCCTTGGACTTATTCTCCGGCGCGAGCGGGCTGCGGGTCTCGACGCTGCCTCTATATTGCGCCGGGACCTGCTCAATGCTGTTGACTATATGCGTCCTGCCGAACTCGTCTTTCCAGTAATATAGTTTCCCGCCGCTCGATCCGTTATCTCCGGCAGACACAGGGCTCTCGACGGCGTCATTTTTATAAAGGCTCTGACGGACCTTGACCTTCTCCTTGTACTCCTGCGGCACCTCTTCCATCTTCGCCGCTATATGCGGCTTGCCATCCTTATCCGTCCATGAATAGAATTCCGCGTGCACGGTTGAGGCGCACAGGACCACCACGAGGACTGCGGCTCCGAGCATCTTCATCTCTGATTCTCCTTTAAGGTTCACGCGCGCATGACCGGGCACGAGCCGATAGAGACCATGCTATCCGGTCATTGACACCCTTCCTGAAGTATACTTCATAGCCAAATCCGCGTCAACACGTCATGGCGCTGTCTCCGGCCCCACCCTTTCCTCCAAAGACGCGAGCCCGGACGGTCGGACGGCAAGGGCGCTTTGCACTTCTATCGCGCGGCCGTCAGTCGTCACGGTCACCGCGCCGTCAAGGTCGGTCCTGAAGACCCGCGCCCCGGCCCGCGTAAGCCTGTCGAGGGTCTGCGCATGGGGAAATCCGAACGGGTTCGACCTGCCCGCTGAAATGACCGCAACGGCCGGGGCGGCCGCCCTGAGAAAACCCTCGCCGGTGGAATAACGGCTGCCGTGGTGCGCAACCTTGAGCACGTCAATGCGCGGGAGGCGCCTTTCAATGGCCGCCTCGGCAGCCTGACCGATATCGCCGGTAAAAAGAAGGATTACCTTACCGTATTCAATCAGCAAGACAACCGATGCGTCATTGCCTTCAAAACCAGGCTCAATAGGGTGCAGCACACTGACGGTTGCGCCGTCTATCGTCACGCCGAAGCTAAGATCATGCGGCGTCTTTATCCCGGCGCCGGCCCTGGCAAGGCTTGCGCCAAGCCTGCCCAGGCTGCCGGGCCCGTTGATATCCCCGTCACCGTTCCACCAGAACTCCCTGGGCCTGAAGGCCTCGGCCAGAAACTTCAATCCGGCCATGTGGTCGCGCTGCGGATGGCTCAGGATAATATAGTCGAGCCTTGATATCTTCTTTTGCCACAGGAACGGGGCGACAATCCGCTCGCCCGTATCGAATTCGGAATTATAAAAACCGCCGCCGTCGATTAGCATGGTCGAGCCATGGTCAAACTCCACAAGGGCGCTCTCACCCTGCCCCACGCTTACAAACGTCACCTTCAAATCGCCCGCGTGCCGCGCATAATAACTCCAGTATCCCCAATCGCCTATTATCACAAGCGCTACGACGGGCGTCAGCCAGACGAAGACGCGCGCCCTCTTCATATTAACGGCCGAGACTATCAGGACATAATATAACGCCAGCTCAAGAGGGGTCGGCGTGCTTACCAATGCCGACGAATACGGCAGACCGGCAAAGGCCTTTACCGTTGCCGCAAGGCCGCTGAAGAGGGTATCCGCGCAGAAGAGGACGGCCGCTGCAAGACCATTCCAGACGAGGCTGGTAGCCGCGGCCGCCAGAAGAAGCGGCACGATGAGCGTGACAAGCGGCACGGCTACGAGATTGGCCGCCAGGCCAGTCAGAGAGACCCTGTGAAAGTGATACGCTATGATAGGCGCGGTCGCAGCCGAGGCCGCAGCCGTAACGAGAGCGGCCTCAAGGACGCGTTGCCGCAGAAACCGCCTTACGCGCCCCTCTTCATCGGAGCAGGGCAGCGCCGCGAGCGCGGCCTCGCGAAGCCGCGGCAGGACGTAGATGATGCCGGCCACCGCGGCAAAGCTCAATTGAAAGGAGATATCCCAGAGCGCTGACGGGTCTGCCGCGAGTATGACAAGCCCGGCCAGCGCAAGCGTATTCCAGTAGTCTTTGCCCCTGTTGATGACAAACGAGACGGCGAATATACAGACCATCAGGACGGCGCGCGCGGCTGACACCGGAAGCCCGGCCAGGACGCCGTAGATTACAACCGGCGCGATACACGCGATGAGCGCGGCCTTTCTGACGTTATAGGCAAGCATGAGACGCTCGGATCTTTTCAGGAGAAACAAGATCAGCCAGTAAAAGGCGGCGGCGACAATGCCGACGTGAAGCCCGGAGATGGCGAGTATGTGCGCGGTCGAGGTCCTGGCAAAGGCCTCGCGCAGGGCCGGACTCAGTCCGCTGCCGTCACCTATGACAAGCGCGTTGAGCGCGCCTGCGTTCAGCGCGTTGGCCCGTATAAATCGTCTGATGCCCGCCCTTGCCTCATCTACGACGCGCCATGCCCGGCGCAGCGCCCCGGCCGTAATCTCTCCCGTCCTGACCACAAGACCGGGCTTGGAGACGCCTGCCGTGACAAAGACGCCTTCGCGGTTGAGCCTGCCTTTGTAATCATACTCGCCGGGGTTGCCGAAGTTCGCGGGCTCACGCAGGCGCGCAACGAAACGGATACGGTCATTGGGACGCAGCGTCAGCCCCTCAGGCAGGGTCAGGGCTACCTTTCCAACGGTCTCAACCCAACCCTCGCCCGACATAATCCGCTCAGCCTCCACAATAACCCTGCCCCTGCCGCCCGCTGTCGTTGCAGCGGACAGAATGACGCCCTCGACGTCCTGGCTTGGCAAGGCCTGTGCAGCGGCGCGCTCCTCCGGCCCGGCTATATAATTCCTGATATGGTTTGGCGCAAGGCGGGGCCACGAATAAGGGTGTATGAATAAGGCGCCCAATACGACGAACGGCACGGCTGCGGCAGCCGGGTGGAACCTGCGTCTGAGGATGAACAGGAATACTGAAGGAAGGGCGGAAATAACAAAAAAGAGAGAGATGGCCTTGACTGAAAAGCCGAAGGCGTCACCCAGAAGGATGCCTGATATGAAACATAGAAAAGGGAGGAAGAGCGGGTGCATGGCGCTCACCGGTGGTATCGTTGCCTGATAGGTTGCCGCAAGACGCGAATCCCTGAGCGGGCGCAGCCCGTCAGGAAATCCGCTCAAAGACCGCCAGCAGGTGCGGCACGACCTGTTTTTTCCTCGACAGGACGGACTTCAGCTCATAGACGTTCTCATCCGTCTTAGGGTAGTCAAGGCTCCGCAGTATCTTCTTCTCGCCGCAGGCCAGTAGGAGCGAGGTGCCCGCTACGATATCGGTCACGAGGAGCGCGGAAAGGGCCAGGCCCTTTCTCTCCCTGACGCGGTCAAGCTCGGCCGCCAGCGCGTCCTTCTCGTCGTAGAACTCGTTGAAGCCGATGACCTCGGCCTGTCCGACGCCGAAGCGCCTTGCGCCGGACTCGAAGACCTTGTAGTCCTCGTTGACGGCCTGCGCCGGGCCGCGTTTTTTAAGGCTCGACGCGGCATTGAAGATATCCCTCGCGAATCCGTCGAACGCGAGGCCGCTGTGGCCGGCCAGCCATACTGCTATCTCCCTGTCCCTGTCCGTCGTGGTCGGCGATTTGAGCATGACGGTGTCGGATATCACGCCCGCAAGGAGCGCGCCGGCCACGGCCTTATCCGGCGCGATGCCCGCCCTGCGGTAGAGCTCGGCCACAAGGGTGGAGGTCGCCCCGACAGGCTCGCACAGGAAGGTTATCGGCTGCGCGGTCTGCAGGCTGCCGAGCCTGTGGTGGTCTATTATCTCGCGTATATTTACCTTGTCTGCGCCGTCG
>JACRNO010000011.1 GCA_016234855.1 Deltaproteobacteria bacterium
TAGTAGTAATATAGACGATAAAAAACCGACAACACTTGACTGAAGCGCAGGTTGCTGAAGATTAAACTGAACGTCGAATGCAAACGCCACTGGATCGCTCTGGTCAGGGGCGAGTATTGCGATGTGGTTGGATGAAGGGCTTTATTGAGAAAAGGAGGGGGCAAAATATGATGCAACTATCCCGGTTAACAACAGCAGGGAGTAAGCCATGAGCTATGTTCAGGATCCCCACAAACAGATTGGGTATCTCCAGCAATGCTTGTCGAGTGACAAGAAGCCACTTGGACTTTTTATGGGGGCAGGTTGCCCCATGGCTATAAAGCCTGACGGCGGAAACGGCTTGCCGTTGATTCCAGACATTGCAGGGATTACTAAGGTTGTGCGCAATCAACTGTCAACATCCGAGGCGCACAAAACGATTTTGGAAACCGTTGAGGGCCATTTTAAGAAGGACGACCGTAACGACATGAATGTGGAGGACATGTTAAGTCATATCCGTGCCTTACGCGCCGTGGCTGGCAAGGACAAGGTGCGCGACTTATCTGCAGAGGAATTGGATAAACTTGACAAAGAGGTCTGTGAGCTCATCCTTAAGTTAGTCGATAAGGTGCTCCCCATTGAGACGCCATACCATCGTATCGCTGCATGGGTGGATGCCATCGGACGCGAGAGGCCGGTTGAGATATTCACGACGAACTACGATCTATTGATGGAACAGGCTTTTGAATACCGTCGTGTTCCGTACTTTGATGGCTTTGCTGGAGCCTGCAAGCCCTTCTTCGACCTTCGGGCAATGGAAGAAGATATGCTCCCACCGCGCTGGGCGCGTCTCTGGAAACTTCACGGTTCGATTAACTGGCATCAAGTGGTGGACAAAGGTGTATTTCGTGGCACGACCAACGAAGAAGAAGGCTCGAAGCGCGTTATCCATCCCTCGCACCTAAAATATGAAGAAAGTAGGCGGATGCCTTACCTCGCCATGATTGATAGACTGAGGGCATTTTTGAAGCAACCTACTGCCACTCTTGTTCTTTGCGGTTATTCCTTCCGCGATCAGCACATCAACGAAGTGATTCTGCAAGGCCTTCAAAGCACTCAAACAGCAATTGCGTTTGCGTTGTTTTTCGATAATATCGACCAATACTCGCAGGCGGTTAAACTCGCCTGTGAGCGCTCAAACCTCAGTATCTTAGCAAGGGATGGTGCAGTCATTAGTGGCCGTATAAACAAGTGGCCTGAAAAAGGCGCCGAGAATGTGGACCCCGATTGACCCAACAAACGTGAATAGTAAACAAACGGCGGAGTTCCGGCTGGGGGATTTTGCTGTTTTTGGGGAATTCTTACACGAACTGATCGGCGATACACGCCAGTCGATGGAGATATCAAATGCCAAATAGCCCTACATATCTTGGAACAGTCCAGGACGTCCAAGGGGCGACTATCAGTATCGCTTTGGACAAGGATACGGTGTCAGGGCTGGCTTTTATTGATGGTCATGGTTATCGCATTGGCCAGATAGGAAGCTTCGTTCGCATTTCCATCGGGTTTATCGACCTTTTTGGGATTGTATCCCAAGTTGGTGCGGGTGCTGTCCCAGAGGCGTTGGTCAATATTGAACCTTATGGTTACCGATGGATGAAAGTACAGTTGATCGGTGAGGGGCAACGTAGGGGTGAGTTTAAGCGAGGCATCTCACAATACCCGACCATTGGCGATGAAGCTCATCTTGTAACCGAGATGGATTTAACCCGCATCTACGGCAGACCGGATGCTCCAAATTTTGTAAAGGTAGGCAGCCTTGCGAGCGCTGAATCCATTCCTGCTCTGATAGATATTGATCGGCTTGTCACCAGACACAGCGCGGTTGTTGGAACGACCGGAGCAGGCAAGTCTACGACCGTCGCCAACCTTCTCGTGTCTCTCTCCGACCCTGATAGGTATCCCTCGGCACGAATTATTATTTTGGACATACATGGCGAATACCACGCCGCCTTGAATGATCGCGCAACGATATTCCGAGTCAATGCAGACGAGGCACGAGGCGAGCAGCCGCTGTTCATCCCGTACTGGGCTTTGAGTCTTGATGAACTTCTTCGTGTAACGCCATTCAGGGGAATAAACGATGCCGACCGTGCCGCGTTGGTCGAGAAGGTTAAGTACTTGAAGCTCGCCTCTCTTCAAGCACAGGTGCGTAATGGCGTAACAGCCGACACCATGACGGTGGATACGCCAATCCCGTTCAGCATTCACCGTCTCTGGTATGAATTGCACCGCTATGTCTGTTCCACGCACACAGCTCCATCCGCCAATCAAAACGAGAGCACGGAGGCCATTGAGCCTGGGTCGAATGGTCAACCGATGCTTGGCGACATCATGGGGGCGAACCCGCCGCGGTACCGCCCGATTACATCGGGCGGTACCAACCGTGTCTACCTGAGCGGTGCGTCACTCAATATCCGACGCCAGATTATAGCCACCGAGTCGCTCCTGCGGGATACGCGGTATGACTTCATGTTCCGCCCCGGCCCTTGGTGCCCCAACCCGACCCTCCAAAACCTCGACGCTCAACCAGCGCAAGACCTCGATGCTTTAATCAAGTCTTGGGTGGGCGGCAACAAGCCGATAACCATTCTCGACCTTTCCGGCGTGCCAGTATCCATTCTCATGGACCTTATTGGTGTACTCATCCGCTTGTTGTTCGATGCTCTTTTCTGGGCGCGATATTTGCCAGAGGGTGGAAGGTCGCGTCCACTGTTATTCGTTCTTGAAGAAGCCCATGCCTATCTTAACTCTGGCAATGAGGGTGCGGCCTCAATAGCGGCGCGTAGAATCGTAAAAGAAGGTCGGAAATACGGTATTGGCGCGATGATTGTGAGCCAAAGACCTTCGGAGATAGATTCGACCATTCTATCTCAGTGCGGCACGATGTTCGCCATGCGCTTGGCTAATGCCTCTGACCGTTCGCATGTAACTGGTACGGTCAGCGACAATCTTGAAGGCCTTTTCAATATGCTGCCCGCCTTGCGAACTGGCGAGGCGATAATTGTGGGTGAAGCAGTGCATTTGCCCTTGCGCGCTCTTATTGATGCCCCTGCCAAGAATCGCCGTCCGGACAGCCACGACCCGAAGATTTACGATCCCGCTGCCACTGGCGGTTGGAACCGTCAGAAACAAACCGAGGATTACGCCCGTGTTCTTGAAAAGTGGCGGAGCGAGAATCCACGAGGCGCAAATAACCCTGGAGGCAACCCATGAATAGAACGCCGGTAAGTTCGTCAAATGTCGCGTCGGTTGGCTACGACCAGAGCACCTTGACTCTTGAAGTCGAATTCAACGATGGCTCGGTGTATCAGTATTTCGATGTTTCTGATACAGTGTACCATGAATTGATGCATGCAGGATCAATCGGAAGGTTCTTGCACGCGAACATCAAGAACAGGTATAGGTACACAAAGGTGTGAGCGCATGGCTAACCACAAAACCAAGCTTGAACTCACATGGATAGGCAAGAATGAGTAACCGAGGAGACTCACGGCGAAGTGATACTGTGAAAGGCCCGACTGCAACGCACATCAATTGTCAGCATAGCGGCTTCTCCCACACGACGTTAACCCTTCTTTTTCGAGAAGATGAGATTATAAAGTTGTTGCAATTCTTTTTTGGAAAGGTCCCTTATCGACTCCTTGCCGTAGCGTTCCAATATATATGCGTCGAGGGATTCCTTTGTCCAGCCCATCTGGTTTCGAGCGGCCGCGAAGATTGCCGCTTGAGTTTTTTTACGCCATTCTTCCTCATCAGTCCGTTTAAGGCCTTTCTTTAGCCTGCCTACCCACTGCATAAGATACATTTCGGCTTCCTCGAACTGGGCGCGCTTAATCTCCCTGTAATAGGTGGCGCTCATCTTTCTGTTCAGGGCATTCCAAATCGCGCCGTAAGTTTTAGGCTTCTTCTTTACCTTCTCCTCAAGCTCCACCACTTCATTGACCAGTTCTTTCAGACGATTGGATTGATCGGCAGTGATGTCGGCTGGCCCCGGCTTGTATTGACTGATTCTTTTGATGGTCGTGTTTATGTATTGATCCCGTCCGGCGATATGACTGTTGATGATGGAGATATGGGTTTTGGGATTGTCCGTCTTTACAAGCTCGTCAAGCGATAGGCCGCCGAGCTCCGCCATTTTCAGAAGAACGTCTATCCCAGGTAGATTTTCACCCTTCAAATAGCCCTGCAGGCTCGCCCTTGTGACGCCGAGCCTGCTCGCGAGACCTTCCTGGGTGTCTCCCAATTCTTTCAGGAGATGCTGCAGGTAACTGGTTATCCTTGTGCTTATCATAAGGCCACCATTATTGCATTTATAAAAATTATATTGACAATGCAGAAAAATCTGCTTATGCTATTATTATCTTTCCTGAGCGGCTAAGTTTACATTTCTATTTATATCACAGAAAACGCGGGGCTGCAAATAAGAACGGGCTTAGGCAAGAATGAGTCATCAGAATTTCACGGTAGATAGGGGCGACGGATATACGCGCAGGCCGACGCCTTATCGAAGGGGGCCGGATAGTCCGGCCCCCTCATATAAAATGGAGGCCTGTGTATGGCCATGCGTTTTGTTCTGGCAGTCATATTTGTCCTGACCGTGCTCCTTCTAAAAGACATCATCGACGTCTGGAGGGAATGCAAACGGCGGAAGAGGCTCGACCTCTACCGTCGGGCTGAACTAATCGGCAGGAAAAGACACGAATTGAGCATCTCGGAGAGGTCGAAGACGCAGTCTTGATAAGTGGCATGATTCAGCGGCAGATCAGGTAGGAGAGACGCATGAACGAGCTTGCGAAAAGGGATAATGGCTTTACGAACATCCAGACGCTCAAGGAGTGGGGCGCGTTCGCCCAGCAGTCGGGCATAGTCCCGCAGGGGACTTCGCAGCATCAGGCCATGGCGATAATCCAGACGGGCGTCGAGCTCGGCCTTGCGCCCATGCAGTCGCTTCGTTCCATGTCCTTCGTGAAGGGCAGACTCGTCATGAGCGTGCAGCTCCAGTTGGCGCTCGCCAGACAAAGGGGCGTCAAGGTCGTGAAGATAGACGAAAAGGACGGCTACTGCGGCGTTACCCTCGAAAGACAGGGCGAGGAGGTATCCTGCGCATACACTTTACAAGACGCACGCAAGGCGGGGCTCGTCAAGCAGGACGGCAATTGGGATAAATACCCGAAGCAGATGCTCAGGTGGCGCGCCATCGGCGACGCGCTTCGGCTCCTTGCCCCTGACCTCGTCATGGGGCTCCTTTCTCAGGAGGAAGCCGAAGGCATCGAAGAATCCGTTACACATTCGCAAGAACCTGAAGCCGGGCCGGAAGAGGCGCAGGCCCCTTCATGCGACGAGACCCCGCCTCCCCCCGGAAACACAAAGACAACCAACTATAAATTCCTTGAAGCCATGGCTGCCCAGAAAAAAAGGGTTGGTAACGAAACCTACTATGGAGTCCTCGTCGGTAACGGCTATGAACACGCCAACTTGATAATAGACCGGGATGAGCAGGTTAAAATCTACAATGAGATGTTGGCGCGTCCCGACCTGGCAGGGGTGTCGAGTTGAAGGGAATCGAAGACCTTAAAATCGCACTAGTCGCAAACGGTGTTGCGAAGAAGTTCATAGCTGAGCATCATTATGCCGTGATCTGCCCGCCCATAACGAAGTTGTCACTTGGGCTGTTTTCAGGCGACGGCCTCGCGGGCGTTGCGCTGTGGGGTTACGGGACGCGACCAAAGCATACGATAAAGAAGATTTTTCCTTCCCTCGAAGTGGAAGACTATCTCGAACTCAACCGTCTCTGCGTCCTCGACTCGATGCCAAGGAACACGGAAAGTCGGTTCCTCAGAATGATGGCGGCATACATAACGGAGCGCCTACCTTTAGTGAAGCTACTTTACAGCTGGGCTGACGGGCTACGTGGGAAGCCCGGCTACGTGTACCAGGCGTCGAACTGGCTCTACGGCGGGCATATATGGTCGGAGTTCTACATGACGGGAGACGGCGAGGTAGTACATCCGAGATTCCTCGTCACCCGCTACGGCACGAGGAAGAAATCCTTTACGCACGCGCTGGGTCTTAAGAGGATATGCGGCTACCAGTTCAGGTATTGCAGATTTCTCTGCTCGCACAGAGAGAGGAAGGCGTTGTTGAGGGAATCTCCAGTTGAGTGGTCGCGGCAATACCCCAAGCACAAGGACCTCAAATGGATGATAGACGCGGAGGAGGGCTCAAGGGAGAGCCGCGAGCTTCCCAAGCTCAAGGGGCCGGTTCGATTCCGGTCCTCCGCTCCACTCTTTGACACGACGGAGGTAGCATGATGTCAGGCGTGAACAAAGTAATTCTTCTCGGCAACCTCGGCAAAGACCCGGAGATACGCTACACGCCTTCCGGCACAGCGGTTTGCAACTTCTCTGTCGCCACGTCACGCGTTTGGAAAGGCAAAGACGGCGATCGGAAGGAAGAAACCGAATGGCACACTATCGTCTGTTTCAACAAGTTGGCTGAGACGTGCGCGGAGTATTTAAAGAAAGGCTTCAAGGTCTTTATCGAGGGGCGCATCAAGACCGAGAAGTGGGAGAAGGATGGGGAGGAGCGCCGCGCTATCAAGATATACGCCCAAGCGGTGCAGTTCATGGGCGCAAGAAAGGAAGGACAGACTCATGAGGCCGGGCCGCAGGACACGGACGACGTGCCGTTTTAAAGCCGGGGACGGATAGGTGAGTAATGCGCTACCAAAAAATACACGCTCAGATATGGCACGACGAGAAGTTCATCTCGCTCTCCGATGACGCGAAGTACCTCTTCCTCTACATCCTCACCTCTCCGCATAATAACTCGCTTGGAATCTATGTCCTTCCCCTGCAGTACGCGGCGGCCGACTTGGGCTGGGCCGAGAAACAGTTGCGGGAACCGTTTCGGGAACTGTTAGCCAAAGGGTTGATCCTCTACGACGAAAAGGTCAAGCTCGTCTGCATAAAAAATCACCTCAAGCACAACGTTATCGAGAATGAAAATCAGGCCAAGGCGGCGGCGAAAATCTTCGCCTCTCTGCCTAAAAGCCCTTTGTATTCGCACATCATGGAACCGTTAGCCAAACCGTTCCATAAACCGTTGCGAGAACTGTTCAGGGAACAGTATGCCGAACCAGAAACAAAAGCAGAAATAAAAACAGAAGCAAAAGAAAAAGATATTTTGTCGGGCAAGCCCGACGACGCCTGCGAGGTCGTCGCTTATCTCAATCAGGTTTTAGGCACGAACTACAAACCCACGACCCGGAAGACGCGGGAGATAATACAGGCCCGGCTCAGGGAGGGCTTTACCGTCGAGGACTTCAAAACCGTTATCAACCGCAAGGCGCATAAGTGGCGAGGCGATCCGAAGATGGCGGAGTATCTCAGGCCCATTACGCTCTTCGGGACGAAGTTTGAAAGCTACCTGAACGAGCGGGAGGCGCAAGATGCAAAAAATCAGCGAGGTAATCAAGATGCTCGAACGCCGGCCGGAGGCGTCAGGGGAGAGCACGGCAAGTACGCCGGAGTCACGAAAACGTTTGACGACGGCTCGTGAGGCCATTGCCAACGGCGCATCCAAAAAAGCCCACGCGCTCCTCGGCATACCGCCGAGGTATCAGGGCAAGGCGCTCATCCCGTCCAAGACTGCCGAGGAAGCCGTGCGTGCAATGCTGGAAGGAAAAAGTCTTTACCTCACCGGCGCATGCGGAAGCGGCAAGACCCACCTTGCGGTCGCGCTCCTGCAGAGCTGGTACGCAGACGGCCTCGAGCTCAACGGCGAAGGGAAAATCTATCCGTCCAGGGGGCGGGCACTATTTCTTCCGGCGATAGAGTTGATGCTTGAGATCAAGCAGTCGTGGAACTCCGACGAGGGAGTCAAGAACGAGTCCGAGAAGCAGATTATAGACAGATATTCGAGCACGGCGTTTTTAGTTCTCGACGACCTCGGTGCCGAGAAAATCTCGGAGGGTTCGAGGCAGGTAATGTATGCCCTGCTCGACCGGAGATACCGTAATTGCGCTCAAACGATAATCACGAGCAACCTGTCTATCGAGCGGCTTCAGGAGAGCTTCGACGACCGCATCGCCTCGCGCATCTGCGAGATGGGCGTGGTTATAGACATGGGCAGGAAGGACTGGAGGGTGACAAAGTGAAAAACATCGAGCATCGGGAGCAGTCGAAAGAGGCGCGCTATGCAATTCGAGATAAAGGGGCTTAAAGAGTTGAGGGATGCGCTTGACCCGAAGAGATACAAGAAGGTCGTGACCAGGGTCCTGAATAAGCTCGGCTCGCAGAGCAAGACGGCTGTAAGCCGCGAGGTGCGTAACACCTACAACATCAAGAAGGATAGGCTCGATGCCGGGTTCTACATGAGACGCGCCGTGTGGGAGAACCTCGCCGTTATCCTCCGATATAGCGGGAGGACACCGGGCCTTCAGCGCTTCGACGCCCACACGACCAACAGGGGCGTAACCGTGAAGGTCTTGAAGACCGGAGGCAGGAAGGTGGTCAAAGGCGCGTTCATGCCGGGAAAGATAATAGGAATCTATAAGCGCGTGGGCAAGGGTAGGTTTCCCATAAAGAGGCTCTACGGCCCCGACATACCCGGCATGGTCAACATCGTCGGCACGGACGCGGCCCAGCGAGTCATGGACGAGAACGCGGATAAGCTCCTCGACCACGAACTTGAGTACGAACTGGGTAAGAAATGACGGGTCCCTCCACGCATGTGGCCGTGCGGGTGCTTCCGAGCGCGGATTTCCGTTAGCGTGGCAGACTTTTTCCAAGTTACATGGAGGTTACAGGTTACGTGACAGAAGGCACCAATACGGTCAAGATGTCCAGCCGAATCGAGTTATGGTCGCTTGAGCGGCTTAAACCATACTCGCGGAACCCGCGCACGCACACGCCTGAGCAGGTTGCTAAGGTTGCGGCCAGCATCGTTGAGTTCGGCTTCACGAACCCCATCCTTGTTGACGCCGACCATGGGATTATAGCCGGGCACTGCCGCCTCATGGCGGCCCAGAAGCTCGGCCTCAAGACCGTGCCGGTCATAGAGCTTACGCACCTCACCGAGGCGCAGAAGCGGGCCTACGTCATCGCCGACAACCGCCTTGCCTTAGACGCTGGCTGGGATATGGAATTGTTGGCCGGGGAACTGGCGGCGCTTAAGGAGGACGGGTTCGATGTGGAGCTTACGGGTTTTTCTGGAGACGAGATAGACGAATTCCTCACCCCTGAAAGCGCGGGACTTACGGACGATGACGCGGCCCCAACAATGCCCGATGAGGCTGTAACAGTCCTTGGGGACGTCTGGGTTCTCGGCAGGCACCGGCTTGTGTGCGGTGATTCGACGATTCTTACAGACGTCGAGAAGCTCATGGACGGTGGGCTTGCGGATTGCACGTGGACTGACCCGCCCTACAACGTCAACTACGGCGAGAAGGCCGAGATGCTCGATAAATACCAGAAGGGACACCGGAACACTTCGCGCATTTTGAACGACAACATGGACAGCGAACAGTTTTACGAGTTCCTTTTTACGGCGTTCACGAACGTCTACGCGGTCTCGAAGGCTGGGGCCGCCGTATACGTGGCCCATGCCGAGACCGAGGGCGTGAACTTCCGGACCGCATTGAAGACAGCCGGGTTCTACCTGTCATCCTGCCTCATATGGCGCAAGAACGCCCTTGTCCTCGGCCGCTCGGACTACCACTGGCAACACGAACCTATTCTCTACGGCTGGAAGGATACGGGCGCGCACCGCTGGTTCGGAGGCAGGGACAAGACGACCATTCAGGAGTTCGACGGCGCGCCCTTCCAGCAGATAGGCGACAACGAGTGGCAGATACCCATGGGCGAGACGACGCTTATCGTCAGGGGCGACAACCTGACCGTGGAGGCGGCGCACGGCACGGTCTTTTTAGAGGATAAGCCAAGGACAAGTCCGGAGCACCCAACCATGAAGCCGGTTGCGCTCATCGAGCGCATGGTCTGCAACTCCACGAAGAAGGGAGACATCGTGCTCGACCCCTTCGGAGGCTCGGGTTCCACGCTCATCGCGTGCGAGAAGACGCACCGCGAAGCGCGTCTGATTGAACTCGACCCCAAGTATTGTGACGTGATCGTGAGGCGCTGGCAAGACTATACCGGAAAGGGCGCGTCGCTGGATGGCGGCAAGACCTTTGCCGAGGTCGAGAAGAAACGCAGAGGAAAATCATGAAAAGAAACAACAAACAGATACCCGTCCACTGCAAGGGCAACCGTTATCTGCCCTTCGACAAGCTCAAAACCTTTCAGGGCACTCTGAAGGAGATGTCGGAAGCTAACGCCGGAAAGCTCAAGGTGTCCATCCTCAAGTACGGCTGGGTGGCGCCAATATTCGTCTGGAATAAAAATGAAATCCTCGATGGACACGGCAGGCTCCTTGTCCTCGGCGAACTTCTGAAGGAAGGCTACGCAATAGACGATCTTCCAATCGTGGACATCGAGGCCAAGACGAAGAAGGAGGCCGCAGAAATCCTCCTCGCCATCAACTCCAAGTATCAGACCATCACCGGCGATGGTCTCTATCAGTTCATGAACGAAATGGACTTGAAGATTGAAGACCTGTCCATCTTCGAGCTGCCGGACATAGACTTTAAGGAGTTTGAGGCCGAATTCTTCTCCGAAGCTACCGAGGCGGAGGAGGAAGAAATCCCAGAGGTCCCGGCTGAACCTAAGACCATAAAAGGCGATATTTACATCCTTGGCAGTCACAGGCTCCTCTGCGGCGACAGCACAAATCACGAGGATGTGGAGCGGCTCATGGACGGCAAGAAGGCCAACCTCGTCATCACGTCGCCGCCTTACTTCAACCAGCGGGAGTATTCCTTCTGGGAGAGCTACGAGGCGTTCCTGAAAGATATGGAGAAGGTCATTCTGAACATCAAGAATATCGTTAGAGAGCCTTTCGCAATCTGCTGGAACACGGGCGACTCGGTAACGGATAGGCTGGACATACCGGCGGACGAGTCCGCGCTCTTCACGAAGGCGGGTTTTCTCTACAGAGACAAGCTGGCGTGGATAAAGGCCGGGGCGGTCTTGTCCATCCCGCGCAACGGCCACATCGGAATGGGCAGATACTTCCCTGCACTTGCATGGGAGCCGGTGCTCGTCTTCACCGGAGAGAAACATCCTGAATTCGAGTTGTCGGACATAAGCGAGGTGAACGGCTTCTTTAAGAACGTCTGGGAGATTAATCAGGTGGTCGGTTCGGAGCAGAAGAAGATCGGACATACTGCCCTTTTCCCTGTTGAACTTGCGCGGAGATGCTTCCTTGCCTACTCCAAGAAGAATACTATCTGCTACGAGCCGTTTTGCGGCGGAGGCACTACGCTCATGGCCGCAGAAAAGACAGGGCGTATCTGCTATGGCATGGAACTCGACCCCGGCTACTGCGACGTCATCGTCTCCCGCTACGTCAATCTCACCGGCGGTGCGGTCGTCTTGAACAACAAGAAGGTCAAGTGGGAAGTGGATGGCTAAGGCAAAGAAAGCGCAGAGCGGGCACTTGACCGTAACCGAATACGCCCGGCGGCGCGGCGTATCTCATGTCGCAGTGATCAAGGCGGTAAAGACAGGACGCATTTCAAAAACGCCGGACGGGTTCATCGACCCGGAAAAGGCGGATCAAGACTGGGCGGCAAATACCGATCCGTCAAAGCCTCTCAACTCGGTCAGTGGCAACCCGAAGCATCGCAAGACACAAGGCTCGCCGAAGATACCCGGGGCAGACGTTGATGCGGCCTCCACCGCGTCGGCTGGAGGGGTGCCGCCTTACCTCCAGAGCCGGGCCATAAGGGAGGCATACGAGGCCAGGCTTTCCAAGCTCGATTACGAAGTGAGAACCGGCAAGCTCGTCAGCGCCGACGAGGTGAAGGTCATCGCTTTTAATACGGGACGCATGGCGCGGGACAAGTTGATGAACATGCCGGACAGGCTTGCGCCCTTGCTGGCCGGCATAAGCGATGGCCACGAGATACACCGGCTCCTCTCCGCCGAGATAAGGCTCATATGCGAGGAACTCTCAAGCGATGCAAACAAATCGAACCGAAGCCATATACCTTGATGCGTGGGCCGAGGGATGGAAGCCCGACCCGGATATTACGGTCTCGCAGTGGGCGGACGAGTTCAGGTTCCTGCCCAAGAAGGCCTCTGCCGAGCCCGGCCGATGGAGGACTTCGCGCACTCCGTACCTGCGTGAAATCATGGACAGCCTTTCGCCGCAGAGCCGCGTCGAGCGCGTGGTCTTTATGAAGGGCGCTCAGATAGGCGGAACTGAGATAGGCTTCAACTGGCTCGGCTTCATAATCCACTATTGCCCCGGCCCCGCGCTCATGGTTCAGCCCACGGTCGATATAGCAAAGCGCGTAAGTAAGCAGAGGCTTGCGCCGAGCATAGATGAGACGCCGGTTCTGCGCGAACGCGTAGCAGAGGCGCGAAGCCGGGACTCCGGCAATACGATGTTCGTAAAGGAGTTCACCGGCGGCATGCTGATACTTACGGGCGCGAACAGCGCGGTCGGTCTACGCTCCATGCCAATCCGTTTTTTGTTTCTCGACGAGGTGGACGGTTACCCCGGGGACGTGGACGGAGAGGGCGACCCTGTGTCATTGGCGGAGAAAAGGACGGACACTTTTTCGAGGAAGAAAATCTTCATGGTCTCGACGCCGAAGATAAAGGGGTTTTCTCGCATCGAGAGCGAATACCTTGCAACCGACCGGCGGAGATTCTTCGTCCCCTGCCCTCATTGCAAAGAGTACGACTGGATACGCTGGCCCAACATCCAGTGGGATGAAGGAAGACCTGAGACGGCAAGTCTCATCTGCGAGGCCTGCGGCTCGCTCATCGAGGAGCATCACAAGACCTTCATGCTCGACCAGGGTTATTGGAGGCCGACGGCCAAAGGAGATGGGCGAACGGCCGGGTTTCATTTGTCGAGCCTCTACTCGCCCCTTGGCTGGCGCTCATGGGCGAATATCGCCCGGGAGTTCGGAGTGGCAGAGGGTTGTCGACCTGAAAGCGCCCTACAGGTCGGGAGAGATACCGGAAGGGGTAATTATCATCACGGCCGGAGTCGACATCCAGAAGAACCGCGTCTACTATGCCGTCAGGGGCTGGGGTGCGGCGTCTGAGTCATGGCTTATAGAGCATGGCGAGCTTTACGGGGACACTGACCAGCCGGATGTCTGGAATCAACTGAGCCTCGTTCTCGAGGGTGGCTTCGGGGACTTCAACATAACCCGGATGTTAATAGACACCGGGTACAGGGCTGACGCGGTCTACGAGTTTTGCCGTCGGCATCCGGGCCGCGCCATACCGGTCAAGGGACACGATAGGCAGGAGAAGCCTCTCAAGTCCGCGACCATAGACATCACGGTGCGCGGCAAGACCATAAAAAACGGCCTCCAACTCTGGCACGTGGACACGGACTACTTCAAGTCATGGGTACACGGCAGACTCAACTGGGACGCGACCCAGCCCGGGGCATGGCACCTGCCCGAGGACGCAACCGATGACTACTGCCGCCAGCTCGTGAACGAGTCGGTCATTGTCTCTCCTAACGGCAAGAGGACATGGAAGGAGCACGGCGCGAACCACTATTTGGACTGCGAGATGCTGAATGCATCTGCGGCCTATATGCTACAAGTGCACAGACTGAGGCCCAAGGGAGCCACGGATCAAGCGGTTACGGGGCGGAGAGTGATAAGTAAGGGGATTGAGGTTTGAAGGAGGTTGCCGTGTCAAAACTGCTTTATCGCGTTGATGAGGTTTCAAAAATGATTGCCCGTAGCAGGAGCGGAATCTACGATCTTTTGAAACGGGGCGAACTTATCGCCCATAATCCCAATCCCGGGCGCAAGGGGCTACGGGTAACTGCGGAATCTATCGATGCTTATGTGGCAAAATACAAGATACCAACCGATGAATTGTATGAAACCCGTTAAAATAAAAAGCACCCGTTATTGTATTTTTTCTATCAGCGCTCATTCCTTGTATGGTTCTTCGACTCTTGCACTTACTACTAAATATCCTTGCGTGTCCCATCCAGGGCCTACAATATTGCCAAGATATAAACCCGAATCGCGTACTATTTCGTCTCCACTTTGCTTATAAAGAAGAGGCATGGGGTTGCTTGATTGATTCGGATGCCATTGCACAGATTTGGAAATAAGCCTTAGTGATCCTTGTGATGACAAATTGACATTAACAGTGCCAATCACTGGTGAATGAGTATTGTCTGACCAGACTGATGAACTTATCAACAAGACGTTAGAAAAATCTTGAGGCAAATTTAATTTTATTTTCACGTTTTCTGCCACAGCATTAGTAGTGTTATGATAATAGATTCTAAAAGTAATCGTATCTCCAACATGAGCTTTAGTTGTGGTGCTCTGACAAGTCAGTCCTGTGCATTCTGTAGAGTTCCACACAGTAAGCGTTTTTAAGTCTCCATCTCCGTCATTAAAATGTACAATAACCTCTACTAGGTCCATTTTTTTTCGCCATATTTGTCCCTCACTTTCGGCGGCAACGATTCTCGTTTTAGGTGAAAAAAAATCTACCAGGAAAATGACTATGATTCCAATTCCTAAAAAATAAGGATACTTTTCAAAATTACCCAAGAAAAAATTCTCAATTGAATATTGTTAAATGCGGCGGACGCACAAAATGAATAATAAGTTTTGACAATAAGCATTACAACAAAACCTATTCCATATATAAAATTAAAAATCTCTGTTGAAGCTGGATAATCTGAAGACAAATGTGATGTAACCGTAGTAAATATTATAGTTAACAAGAGCAATGGGATATCCCACGTAAGCATATAACATTGTGCATGAAGCAATCGTTGCCATGAAATTCTTAGTCCGCCAATTTTTGTCGCGACCCCTACAAAAAGCATTCCAATTATTGCTGGAAGGACTATAAATATTGCACTAAAAATACCAGTTGCTTTCTCAATATCTATATCGATTAAAAAGACTTTTCCTGGCGGTAGAACTCTGTTAGTTTCCTGTGGCGACATTTTAAGAGACAATATTATCAATGTTGCATAAATACAAAGTGTTAGAAAAGCATAACTATATGGTGAAAAATATTTTTTAGGCTGCCTTATATAACGAACGTGAAACCTCTTAGGGCGTAGCAGTATAAAATCGAAGAAGGTCGAGCAGTAACGCTCAACAACTTCCAACCATTTCGGCTCTGCTATATGTGAATCAACTGGTAGCATTCTGCGATTCCATTGACAAACAAGTAATATCTTTTTTTTAGACATTATATAATAGTCGTATAAGCATTACAATCGTTAGTATGGCCCTCAGTCCAAATTTTGGAGAGCATTATAATATGATGGCCTTGTCGCTCAAAAAAATTATCCATACACGTCCATATGCGTCCGCATGTCGTATTTACCTGCCGTCAAATGTCCTGTAGAATAGAATAAATCTACGCTCCCCGGCCTCATGAACCGGAGGAGTATCTTTAAAGGCCCGTAACCGTCCGGACGGCGGTTGCGGGCTTTTTCTTTTGGGGGCTTCATGGCTGGGATAACGCTTACAGAAGCCGAGACTCATCTTACGACATGGCTCGATGCAGACAAGGCCGTGGCCAAGGGGCAGTCATTCTCCATTAGCGGCAAGACCTACACCCGCGCAGACGCAAGCGTGATACGCGAGAACATCGAGTTCTGGGACAGATACGTAAAGCGTCTATCCAGAGGCGGCATAAAAATCTTCGGAGGCACTCCGGTCTAATGCTCAAGCTCGACGAACTCAAAATCAGGGAGAACGTGGTCGACCGCATTGTTCGATTCATCGACCCGGTGAAGGCCGAGAGGCGCTTCCGGGCCAGAGCCATGATGGCCCTTTCGGGAAGCTACATCGGCGCGTCTCGCGCTAAGAGGTCACTCAGCCAGTGGAGGACGAGCTGGGGCGACGCGGACAGCGACACGCTCTTTGACTTGCCGATACTCCGCGACCGTTCACGTGATCTTGTCAGGAACGCGCCTCTTGCGACAGGTGCCATTAATACCGTCTGCACGAACGTCGTGGGAACGGGACTCAAGCTTCAGTCGCGGATTGACAGAGAGACGCTCGGTATGGACGAGGAAGAGGCCGACGCATGGGAGGCCGCAACAGAGCGCGAGTTCCGGCTCTGGGCAGAGTCGCAGGAGAGCGACGCTGGCCGCACCCTTACCTTCGCTGGCGTCCAGAACCTCGTTTTCCGCTCGGCCCTTGAAAGCGGTGACGTATTCATTTTAATGCCTTACATCGAAAGAACCGGCTCTCCCTATGGCTTGAGCTTGCAGGTCATCGAAGGCGACAGGGTTTGCAACGAGGCAAACGCGCCTGACGGTCCGGAGGTCTTCGGCGGCGTGAAGAAGGACTCCTACGGCGCGCCCATTGCCTACCACATCATGGATCAGCACCCGGGGAGCATCCTCGGGCTAAGGAAAAGGTCATGGACGATAGTTCCAGCCTTTGGGGAGGCCTCCGGCAGGCGGAACGTCATGCATCTATTCTGGCAGATGCGGCCCGGACAGACAAGGGGCGTGCCGTATCTTGCGCCTGTGATTGAACCTCTCAAACAACTCGATAGATACACCGAGGCCGAGCTAATGGCGGCGGTCATAAGCGGCATGTTCACGGTCTTCATCAAGAGCGAGACCGGAGACGGCATGGTCTCTCCCATGACGCCAACATCGGAGACCGGAGGTAAGACTGAGGACGAGGATTATAAGCTCGCAAGCGGCGCGATAGTGGGGCTTGCGACCCCAAGAGGCCGAATACGGCCTTTGACCCGTTCGTGCTGGCAATACTCAGGCAGACCGGAGTCGCGCTTGAGCTTCCCTTCGAGGTGCTCGTCAAGCATTTCACGGCCTCGTATTCGGCGGCAAGAGCCGCGCTCCTTGAGGCATGGAAGTTCTTCATGACGAGACGTTATTGGCTCTCTGTCAACTTCTGCCAGCCCGTCTACGAGGCGTGGATGGAGGAAGCGGTCTCTATGGGGAGGATTTCCGCCCCGGGCTTTTTCGACGACCCGCTTATAAGAAAGGCCTATTGCGGCACCGAGTGGGTTGGCCCTGCCAAGGGCATGATAGACGAGAGGGCCGAGGTAGAAGCCGCACAGTTGCGGGTCGAGATGGGCATCTCAACGCTTGCCGAAGAAACAGCGGCCCTGACCGGCGGGGACTGGGAGAAGAAGCACGTCCAGAGCGCAAAGGAATTTCGGATGAGGAAAGAGGCGGGGCTTATCATCGACAAACAACCCGCGCAGAAGGTGCAGTTGGCGGCTCAGCCGAATTGAAAGGAAGAAATGAAACTCATAGACATCATAACTTCGCCATGGGCGATCATGCCGGAAAAGCTCGTCGAGCTTCGCGGCATATACGAGACGCATCTCAAGGGCGAGAAGATAGACATAAAGGCCGTGGAGGCGCGGATTGGCAAGCCTCTCGACAACCGGCCGCAGGGTTACGAGGTCGTCGACGGCGTTGCCGTCATACCAATCGACGGCGTGATAGCAAAACGCATGAACCTATTCAGCCAGATATCCGGCGGGGTATCGACCGACTTGCTTGCACGGGATTTCAAGGCCGCCATCAATGACCCGTTAGTAAAGGCGATAGTCCTTGCTATCGACAGCCCCGGCGGGACAGTTGACGGCACGGTGGATATAGCGCGTCTTGTCTACGAGTCGAGGGGCGTAAAGCCTATAGTGGCATATACCGACGGGACAATGGCCTCTGCCGCCTACTGGATAGGCTCGGCAGCGGATAAAGTTTACATCGGGAATGACGCGACGCTTGTCGGCTCTATCGGGGTCGTGGCCACGCATCAAGACATATCGAAGGCACAGGAGATGGCAGGGGTAAAGACCACGGAGGTATATGCAGGGAAGTACAAGCGCATCGTCTCACAGTATGCGCCATTGACTGAGGCGGGACAGGCGTATCTTCAGGACAGGGTCGATTATCTCTATTCGGTATTCGTATCGGCCGTGGCTGATAACAGGGGCGTGCCGGTCGAGAAGGTCTTGAAGGGCATGGCTGACGGCAAGGTGTTTTCAGGCAGACAGGCGATCGAGGCGGGCCTCGTGGACGGTGTTGCCACGCTGGACGCGCTCATCGCGGATATGAAATCCGGCGGTGTTCCGGGCAAGATAAAAGCAAAGGAGGAGATCATGGCGGAAGAGAAAAAAGAAGAGATGGCAGTCATCACGGCCGAGCTTCTAAGCGAGAATCATCCTGACGTCTTCAAGGCGATTCAGGAACAAGGCTCTAAGGCCGAGAGGGAGCGGATACAGGGTGTATTCTCGCTCTTTAGAACCGGCAGGGAGAAACTCATTACGGAGTTTATGTTCGACGGCAAATCGACGAAGGCCGACGCATCGGTTGCGATACTCGAGGCAGAGGACGCGAGGAAGGAGGCGCATCTGAAGGCGCTCAAAGATGATGCCTCTGCGATAAAGGTGCCGCACGCCGAGCCGGGCGACATGGCTTCCGCATCCGGAGAGAAGAAGATTGAAGAGCTGGTAAACAGCTACAAGAAAGAGAACGGGTGCTCGGACAAGGACGCCCTGCTTGTAGTATCCAAAACACATCCCGAACTATTCAGGGAAAGGAGGTAGACGATTATGATGGGTGCGACTTCAGGACTTGAGAAATCCGTAAAATGCACGGCCGCGCTTGCGACGGCTTACCTTATAGCCAAGTTCGGCGCGGACGACGACACGCTCTCGCAGGCGACCGCCTCTACCGAGGAACTCGTCGGCGTCTTTCAGCATACGACCACGGCAGTTGGCGAAGAGGTCAGGGTCATGCTCGACGGCATAAGCCGCGTTGTGCTCGGAGGGACGGTTGCAAGAGGCAACTACCTTACGAGCGACGCCAACGGCAAGGCCGTTACTGCCGCTCCGGCGGCTGGCGTCAACGCCTGCGTCATAGGACAGGCATTAGCGTCGGGTGTAGCCGGAGACATAATCCCGGTGCACATCGAAAAGACAAGGATACAGGGTTAACGAAAAGGAGGATAGACAATGCCGGAATCACGCTCGCTTCACATAGACGCAATCTTAACGAACCTCTCGGTCAAGTATCGCAACGCCGACATGATATGGCCTCTCATCATGCCCGTCGTTCAGGTGGGCAAGAGGTCGGATAAGTTCTTCAGGTACGACAAGGCGGACTCGTTCAAGCTCGCGGACGACAAGATCGGCCCCAAGAGCATGCCCAACGAGGTCGACTGGGGCATGACGACCGACAACTACTCGGTCAAAGACCACGCGCTCGGCGACTGGCTGCCGCAGGAGGTCTTGGACAACGCGGACAGCCCGATTCAGCCCGAGGTGGATACCAACGACTTTCTCAACATGCTCCTTGACGTGGCCGAGGAGAAGCGTGTCGCTGATATCGTCTTCAACGCGGCCTCGTATCCGACGGGCAACAAGGTGACGCTCTCGGGCGCGGCCCAATGGGGAGGAGGCTCCGACAGTCCGATAAACGACATCATCACGGCCATCGAGGGGTGCTTCATGCGCGCCAACACCCTCGTCTTCGGGCTGGACACGTGGCTGAGGCTCAGGCAGAACCCGGCGATACTCGACGCGGTCAAGGCCGCGACCCGGTTGCAGGCCAACGGAGGCGGCCTTGCCACGCAGTCCGAGGTCGCCTCGCTCTTTGACGTCGAGAGGGTCTTGATCGGACGCTCGCGCTACATATCGACCAAGGAAGGCCAGACGCCAGCGTATACGCGGCTCTGGGGCAAGCATGCGGCTGCGCTTCACGTCGTGCCGAATCCGGGCATAAAGAGCGTAACCTTCGGCCTGACATTCTCCGAGACCAACAGGCTCACCCAGAGGGACTTCGACCCTAAGCGCGGGGTCAAGGGAGCGCACTACCTGAAGGTCGCGTGGAACTCGGATGAGAAGGTCATAGCGAGCGACCTGGGCTACATGATTGAAAACGCGGTCGCGTAACTTAAAACCGACAGGAGGAACCAATGCCGAAATACATCGTAAAGAACACACACATCAAGCACGCTGCCCCGGGCGACGAGAAGGCCAAGACCTACGGCCCAGGGGACGAGATAGAGCTGACAAAGGAAGAGGCCGCGGCGCTCGTGCCAAACGTCGAGCCTAAGAGATGACTTTCCGCGAGGATATGACCGGCGTCTCGGCCGAGATAATAGACGCGCTCGGCGAGGGCGCAAGCTACGATGACGGAACCGGCTCAAGGGGAATCACGGTCGTATTCGACCCCCCGGTGCTCGGCGTCAACCCGTATACCGGCGAGGCCGTAAATACCGCGCCGGTTGCGTTCGCCAAGACCGGGGACGTGCCTGCGGCCAAGCATAAGGACGCTCTAACCGTAGCCGGAGTCGCCTACGAGATACTCAAGGCAGAAAACGATGGACATGGCATGACTACGTTGACGCTGAATAAACTCTAATGGCGAACACGGACACAGTAAAGGCGATAACCGCTAATTTGAGCTCGATACTCGCGGGACTCGGATTCAAGATAGAAGACTTGAGCACTGACCCGTCGATGTCTGCGACCCCGGTTTGCGTTGTCCTTTACGAGGGCGAGGAGTTCGAGTATGGACACGGGCAGAGGCCGCTCTACAACGAAGTGAAATATCTCTTGAAGATACTGCTGAACGACCCGAAGCCCGGGACGTCGCGGGATAAATACGCGCAGCACGTCCACGCGATACGCGATGCCGTAACCGTCAACGCTTTGAACACCGGCGACCTTGCAACATCAAGGCTCGTCTCGCTCGTAAACACGACGGACGTGGCAATCACCTACGAGCCGCCGGTCAGCACCATCGATTACAGGATGAACGTCCGTTACAGGGAGGTTTAGATGGAGATACTTGTCAAGCAGGATTTTGAAAGCCCGGCCCACGGCCGGATGTTGAAGGGAACGGTGCGCGAGGTGGAGGACGTTGACGGACGCGCATTCATAAGGGCCGGGCTTGCAGAGGAAAGCAAGCCTAAGAAGCCAGCCCCGAAAAGCGACAAGGAGGGTTAACAAATGGCAGACAATAAAATCTATCTCGCCATCGGAGAAGAGGCCGCGAGGGGCACGGCCGAGTCGACGAACGTCGGCTTCGTGCCACTCATCAGCTCGTCCATCCCCAAGTCCGAGTTCGACGACAAACCGAGGGGCGAGTTCCGGGGGGACGACTCGGCGCTCGGCGAGACGACTATCCTGAGGATGAGCCAGAAGTGGAGCGCGTCGCTCGAAGTCCCGTTTTTCACCGAGGCGGGCGGCACGCTCAAGGCCGCAATCGCCGACCTCATATATCACTTCATGGGCGGCAAGTACTCAGCGCAGGGCGGGACGACCGGCCAGTATTATCACATGATGTTTCCGGTGACCGACCCGTATTCGGCGAGCTACCTAGGAGACAAGGCGCTCACGCTCGACTTCAATATCAACGAGGGCGCGGTCGTGAAGAACTGGCCGTTTGTGGGCGGCAGGGTCAAGGCCCTCTCCTTCGATCAGGAGCCGGGGCAGGCGCTCAAGATGACGGCCGAGCTGTTCGGCCAGAAGAGGAATGCGGCAACGACCGCCGTGCCGACCCCGGCCTATCCGACAGAGAATCTGCGGTGCGACTACAACAACCTGAAGGTCTATACGGGCGCGATAACGAGGACAGGTTCTTGTCCCGGGTTCACCGATTTTACGTTCGGCTCAGCCACACAGATAAAGCCGGACAAGATTTCACTCAAGATCGAGAACGGCGCAGAGGACGTGCTCCGGATATCCGGCCTCGATTATCCGGACAAGACGCGGCTGGGCAGGTTCAAGGCAACCCTTGAGCTGACCATTGACTGGGAAGACCCTGCGACAGGGTTCTCGTCCGTGGACGAGTTTACGGCGTGGTACACGAGCGCGGCGTCGACCAACTTCTTTCTGCACTGGGATACCGGGACGCAGGCCGCGCTCGGCAACAACCACCAGCTCTATATCGACCTGCCGGTCATGCAGAGGATGGGCGGCGAGCCGGATTACAACCTCGACAAGGACCCGATGATATCGCTCAAGTACGAGGCGCTCTTCGACGCGGCCGTGTGCAAGTACCTCGTGGGGATAATGTTGAAGAACACGGTCGCAACCATTTAACGGAGGTTTACGATGGCGATAATCAGTTTCGACAAAGATGCGCTGATAGACTACGCGCCCGAGTACGGCGGCAACAGAGACTCGGAAAATCCGTGCGTGGTGAGGCTCAGGTTCGTTCCGTATTCGAAGGTGCAGCAGTACTCAAGGCTCATAGCTCTTAGAAATAAGGACGCGAAGAGCGACGTGACAAAGGCCATCGAGGCCGCTCAGGCGATCCAGAAGAAGCAGTTTGTCGAGAGCGTTGAGTCCGTATCCGGCTTTTTCGTGGCAGGCCAAGAGGTCAAAGACCCTGCCGAGTTCTACGAGACGGCTGACACCGACCTGATACTCGAGATAATCAGGGCAATGGAGTCGTCCGCGAGGCTCACCGAGGGACAGAGAAAAAACTCGTAGCGGGCTTGCGTTGGGCGTTCAAGACCCGCGACGCAAGCCCGTTCGCATGCGAGACATGCGGAGACAGGGACAGGGAGGCGCGGAACTGCTACAACGCCCTCGACCTGTCAAACGACGCGCTTGCAGTAAGCGATTACACGGACGAGGTCAAGGCCGCGCTCTCGGAGAGGAACGCGAAGAAGGTCTTTACCCTCGGCGACATGCGGCTCTACGAATGCCCGCTGAGTTACTTAAGCGAAGACACAAGGGACATTATCCAGATGGTCTTTCTCATGGACTCGACCAAGCGCCTGCTTTTTTCCGGCGAATGGGGAGACCAGCCCGCGTGGCTTGTGGAGGCCTATGGGATTTTTCTTTCCGAGAGCGCGGCATACATAAAAGAGGAACGAGATTGAAACCTCTAAAATTCGTGAGACCTCTCAAAAAGCTCCGGATGCGAGGCGGCGAGGAGCGACGAACGAGGCGTATGCCGCATATACGCCGCAGTGAGGAGCGACGAAGACAACGAAGCAGACGGACTTTTTCAGAGGTCTCAAATGGCGGAACGCAAGGTTGACATAGTCATAAGCGCGCACGACGCGTTCACCTCGACGCTCTCAAAGGCACAGGCCGGGTTTCAGACTTTTGCGGACGGCGTGAAGGGAAAGGCCGAGCAGCTCATCAACTTGAAGACCGTCTCCATAGCCGCGGGCGCGGCCATTGCCGGATTAGGCTACGAGATGATGAAGGCGATCGAGGCGGCCTCCGAGTCAGAAGCCGCAGAGAAGAGGCTTACGACCGCGCTCGGCTATCGTTCACAGGCGCTCATCGACCAGGCCGGAGCCTTGCAGCGGACGACCGCGTTCGAGGACGACGCCGTCGTGGGCGCACAGGCCTTAATCGCGGCTTACGTCAAGGACGAGTCCCAGATAAAGGCCGCGACAAGGGCGACGATCGCCCTTGCGGCGGCCAAGGGCATGGACTTGCAGTCGGCCGCCGAACTCGTGGCAAAGTCCTTGGGCACGGAGACGAACGCCTTGGCCCGCCAGGGCGTGGAGGTCGAAGGCGCTGTCGGCTCGGCACAGAGGCTCGAATCCCTGACCTCCAATATCGCACGGCTCTTCGGAGGCCAGGCCGCTGCCCAGGCCGCGACTTTTTCAGGCAAGGTGGCGCAACTGAAGAATACTTTCGGAGACTTGCAGGAGGAGATCGGCTTCGTCATCACCAAGAACGTGTTCGTCATAAAGGCCGTAGACGTCCTCAAGAAGACCTTCGAGGAACTGAGCAACACGGTCAACGCCAATCGCCAATACCTCATGGAGCTGACCAAGTCCGGCATCTTGACGCTCGTTGACGGCATGGGCAAGGCCGTGGAGGTCATGAGGTTCTTTCACAACGGCTGGCTGGGTCTGAAGCTCGTTGGCAACGCAACCACAGTCGTGCTCGCCGATTCTTTGCGGATTATATTTGAAGGTCTTCGGATAATTCTTTCACCGCTTGACCTGATATTCGAAGGCCTTGTCAGGCTCGGCACCATCGAGGTCAACCCGTTCGACAGGGCCGAGGCGGCCATCGGGCAGTTTCAGCTTTCTTCGAGAGACGTTACCAATGAAGTCTTGAAAGATATCGAAGCCACGAACGCGGCCTATGACAAGGCAGGGCGTCTCATCTCCGTATTCGGCGCGAAGTTACGAGAGATAAAGGTCGCGCAGGAGAGCGCCGCCACAAATCCCCCTCAGTCCCCATTTTTCAAAGGGGGAAGTTCAAAAGAGCAGGAACAGCTCTACCAGAAAATCGAAGAGAGAATATCGGCGGTCGTGCTCGCTACCGAAAGACTCGGCGCGAGCAAGGAGCGGCTCATCGAGCTTGAGACCATCGAGCTTGCGAAGGACGGCGCGGCTATTGAGCAGATTGAAAGGTATGTCCTTGCGCGGAATCAACAGGTCGAGGCGGAAAAGCGGCTGGCCGACGAGAAAGAGCGCGTAACAGCGATTGGCAAGCTCGCCGAGTTTGAAGCACAGAATCCGTATAAGCCCACGCCCCAGAACTACGAGGGCGATTCTGAGGTCGTAAGGGCGATCGCCACTTATGACGCGAAGCTCTACGCCCTGCAGGATTACAACACGCGGGTCATACAGGAGATGATAACGGCCGGCAAGTCTCAGGCCGAGATAGAGGCCACGTTCGCGGAACTTTCGGCCGAGCAGGAGCGGAAGAAGCGCGACCTCCAGCTCGCCATGGCGGGACAGGCCTTCGGCGCAATGTCGACCATGATGCAGAACCTCTACGTGGCGACCGGGTCGAAGAACAAGGCCATGTTCAAGGCAATGAAGGCCTTCGCAATAGCCGAGACCGTGATACAGACCTACAGGGCGGCGCAGGGCGCGTATGCCGCGTTATCGAACATCCCGTATGTTGGCCCGGCGTTAGGCGTAGCCGCCGCAGCGGCCGCGCTCGCCGCGGGCATGGCGCGGGTGGCGCAGATTAGCTCGATGGAGCCGGGCGGTTCCGGCTCGATGAGCGCCGGAGGCTCGGCAGGCGGCGTTGGCTATCAACCGGGCACGCCGAGCGCCTACGCAATGCCTGAGCGCGTCTCGCAGGACGCAAGGCCCGTGCAGAACGTGAACGTCTACATCCAGAACGGCCACGGCACCACCGAGTACTGGGGCAAGCTCGTGGAGGAAAACATCGTGCCTGCCTTGAACAGCTCGGCGGATCGCAAGGTCTACATAAACGTGGGGTGAGCCGTGGCACAGTGGGCGAAGATAAAAATCTTTTACGCGGGACGCTCCATGCTCGGTGCGCCCGGTTCAGTCCTTACGGCCACGTCGACTGCAAACGGTTACGACGTGAAGGAAATATACAATATGCTCGAGACGACAGCATGGAAGGCCGCCAATACCGCAAGCCCTCACTATATCTCTTTTGACGGCGGCTCCGCACCTGCCATCTATACAGCGGATTGTCTTGCCATCATCGGTCACAACATCGCATCCGCAGGCGCGCTCGTGGGCCTTCAATACTCGTTTGACGGTTTTGCAACCGAGGCCGTGGACGTCTTCCCTCAGTTCACGCCGACGAGCGACAAGGCGATCTTCAAGGAGTTCGCAAACCCCGGGGCAAAGCGTTACTGGCGGCTCGCGCTCTCGAACATGACCGCGCCTGTCTATCTCAGCGTCTGCATCTGGGGCAATGCAACCGAGCTCGACTACGCCACCGCCGGGTTCGACCCGCACGAGCAGGAGGTAAAGGCGAACGTCAGCGTGTCGGAGACCGGCTATCTCCTCGGCATACACCACAAATATATTGAAAGGTCGATGACACTCAAGTTCGAAGACGCGGACGCAGACCTTTACGCCAAGGTCAGAGAGTGGTGGGAGGCGAATGGCCTCAAGAACTTCTTCGTGGTCTGGGAAGGCGCGAACAGTCCGGACGACGTATTTCTCATGAGGCCGGACGCCAAATTCTCAAACCCGCTCAAGGCGGGCGGGCTTTACAGGGACATAACGATAAGCCTTAGAGGAAGAAAAGAATAGATGATTACTCTGCCATCAAAATTTGCGGCCGAAAACAAAAAGGCCGAAAACTCCCCTGCCTTCATGGCGAGGCTCGAGGACTCGGTCATCTTCAACGAGCAGACGGCATCGACTGACTGGCAGGCCAACACCGGCGCGTCGAACGTGGACTTCGCTACAATCATCGGCGACGTGACGCTCGCGTCGTTACCCATACCCAACAACTATGCGTCGAACGCATGGTCGACGCTTCATTCGAAGAGTTCGTTAGGCGTGATACTCAGCGATAGTCTGGACTGGCAGTCATTCAAGCGCATACAAAGTCCCGGCATGACGAAAACGCTCACGACGGTTAAGGGGTATTTCAGGCGGTCGAGCGGCGGCGCATCCGCGTCCGTGAACATCCAGTGTCAGGTCTGGACGCCGGGCAAGGGGGCGTCGTTAGGCACGGTCACGATTGCGTCTTATGCGCTCAATCAGACCGGCGAGTGGCTGACGTTCAATTTCACGTCGCAGAATATTCAGCTCTCCGACAACACGGAGTATTGGCTCAGGTGGACGGCGAGCTACGCAACGGGCTTCGGCTTGATAGAGCAGGCGTATCAAAATACTAACGTATACGCGAACGGCCAGTTCGACAGGACGGGCACGAGTCCCGGCACGAACCTCGGCGACCTTACGTTCGAAGCGACATACTCCGGGATAGTCGATAGCGCCTACTACCTCGCCCAAGGATACATCAAGACGCGGGCAATGGACATCGGACAGACGCCCACAGACGCCGGAGAGTGGAGTTTTTCGGACGTGGTGCCTGCTTATACCTCGCTCGTCTACGAGGCATGGGCATCGGACACGGGCGCGTTTGCGGGCGAGGAGACGAGCCTCGGAATTATCCAAGACGGCTACGCCATCTCTACTCTCAAGAGATTCTACATGGTCAAGGCGTCTTTCAGTAACACGAACGACGCTTACACGCCCGTGCTCCAGAGCATCAAGGCCGCCTTCCCTTTATACAAGACCTTCTCCGACAGGCCGGGCCTCGGGTACGAGCCTGCGGTAATGGGCGTGACGTCCTTGAGCGCCACCATAGACGCGTTCCAGCCCTCGACCATAAGCCAGATAACGCTGAGACTCGCTCTTACGCAGGCGGTCTCGAACTGGCTGGCTACAAGGCACCCGAAGAACAAGCTCGTGAAGATTCTTGCCGGGTTCGAGGCAAGCGGCTTTGCGGAGGCCGACTACATCGACTACTTTCAGGGGTTGGTCGAAAGCTGGTCAATCGACGGGAACGACGTCGTTGCATTGCAGGTCAGGGACTTCAAGAAGGAGTGGTCGGCAGGCGTGCCGGACAAGTGGCAGTCGACATCGGACGACGCCGTATGGACGGCGCAACATCCGATAGACGTGATGCTTGACATCCTGAGAAACAGGGTGAACGTTCGGGATAGCAAGATTGACACAGCCTCTTTCGACGCGGTAAAGACGGCGCTTCCCGGATGGAAGGTCACGCGAACCATAAGCGGCAACCCGGAGGACGCGGCTACCCTGCTTGAGGAGCTTCGCGTGCTCACGTCATGTTACTTCATCCCGCAGGCCGACGGCAGGATACGGATAAAGCGATGGGACGGAAACGAAGCGGCCAGTGACGCGCTTACCGACGACAACACGTTCGGTCTCTCGTATGACGGCAACGGCGGCTCCCTCATAAATCGGACGTCTATCTACTTCAACTGGGACGGCACGGGAGATGACGCAAAGAACTACCTGAGCCTCGACATCGGAGTCGACGCGGCCAGCCAGGCCGAATGGGCGGAGATAAAGACGAAGGAAATAAAAGACAAATGGACGAGGGCTGCCGAGAGCGGACAGATCGCCGCCTTGAGGGATGCGATTCTGAACCGCTACGCCGACCCGCGCCCGGTTGTATCGCTCCAGACGGACAGGAGCAAGATATATTTGGAACTCGGCGACGTCGTGACGCTTACGACCAAACGCGCTCCGTCAACGGACTTGTCCGGCGTGACGGAGATGCGGTTCCAGATAGTCAACAGGAACCTCGACTTCATGAAGGACGTCATAAGTTTCAAACTGCTCGCGGTGTAAGGAGGAGAGGATGGGAGAGAACGAGATAAAGGAATTGGCGAAAGCCATAGCCGAGGAACTCAAGTTTCATCAGGGTTGTCAGCTCACCAAGAGGAACGCGGTCAGGGCGGGCCTGTGGCTGTTCGGAGCGGTGCTCCTCTGGATACTCAAGGACGTGTATCTGTGGATCGTAACGCATATAACGTTTGTAGGGAGCAGATGACATGGACAACTTTGAAAGGTCAATCGCCTTTATCCTCAGACACGAAGGCGGCTACGTCAACGACCCACGCGATCCTGGCGGGGAGACGAACTTCGGGATATCGAAGCGGGCTTATCCGTATCTCGACATAAAGGGTCTGACCGTCGAGGACGCGAAGATCATCTACAAAAAAGACTACTGGGACAAGGCAGGGTGCGGCGCTCTTGAATGGCCGCTCTGCCTCGTTCACTTCGACGCCTGCGTGAACCTCGGCATTGCGAGAGCGACTGAGATAAAGGCGAAGGCCTTCAACTGGACAGATTATCTTTTCCTGAGGATCGAGCATTACAACAATCTGCGAAAGCCGGAATATCTGCGCGGCTGGATAAACAGGACGCTTGACCTGTGGAAGGAAGTAAAGAAGGAGGGCTGAGCAATGGGGCTGATTGGAAGCATCTTCGGAGAAGTTGCATCAACCGGGGTGAGCGCCACGCTCAACGGCGTGGGAGACGCGGCAATAAAACTAAGAGAGGCCATCACCGGCGACCTGCCGCCTGAGAAAAAGGCAGAGCTTGAATTACGCTACGCCGAACTCGACAAGGCCATAACCGAGGCGCGCTCGAACGTCATCATGGCAGAGGCACAGGGCCATAGCTGGCTCCAGCGTAACTGGCGCCCACTACTCATGCTCGTCATCATCTGTATCGTGGCGAACAACTACATCCTGTATCCGTATCTCTCCATCTTCACGGACAAGGTCAGAGTCCTCGACCTTCCGGATAGACTCTGGCAACTCATGGAGATAGGCGTGGGAGGCTACATCCTCGGTAGGACTGCCGAGAAGATGAAGGGCGCGAATTAACCATAGTTGTCATTCCCGCAATCCTTAGGCGGGAATCCAGTGTCTTCTTCCCTTTGCCGCAAAAGACGCTGGATGCCCGATAGAAGCACTCGAGCATGACAAATATTTATTGGGGCTATTTTGTAAATCCTGCTGGAGCATAAAAGAAAGGAGAACCAAGATGCCATTACGCAGACTCATCGGAACTTCGGGCAACGTCGCGGACGTGGACTCGAACGGCAACGTCAAGACCAACCTGCCCATGAACCCGGCTCAGGCTGGCTTCGTGAACATACTCGCCGAGGGCGAAGAAATCGGGAGCGCCGGGGACGGCAGACTCGACGTGGGGCAGGACACGCTCCTCTTCGAGGACTTCATCGACGGCGCGGCAATCGACGCCATCAAGTGGCACCGCTACGCGACGACCCAGACCCTTGTCCAGTCCGGCGGGTTCCTCGTGCTCAACAACTCCAATATCAACACCGCCTCCACCGGATCGATGGTGCAGTCAATCATGTACTTCACCCAGTACGGCGAAGGCGCGGTCTACGCCAAGCTGGACGCCCTCGTCACGCAACTGGCACTCGTTAACAACGCGACCGAGCTCGGCTTCGGCACGCTCCTCACTCAGGCCGCGACAGCCGGCCTTTCGGATTTTGTAGGCTTCAGGTGGAGGCCGGACGGGACCTTCGCATGTGAGCTATGGTGGGGCGGGGTTCAGATAGCGTCAGCCGTGGTTGCCGCGCCTTCGGCGAACGTCCTCCATGCCTTCGAGTTGAAGATGACCAAGGACGAGGCCGAGTTCGAGATAGACCACGTCGAGCTGGCAAAGATAACCGTGCCAGCGGGATACCCGTCTATCACATCGAGCGCGAGGCTCCCGCTCCTTGCGAGGACATATAACCCGACTTTTCAGCCGTCGGGCGCAACGCAGTTGAAACTCGGCGGCTGCGTAGTGGCGCAAAAAATCTACGACACGAACAAGCTCTGGCAGACCGCGATGACCGCTATGGGCAGGGGCGCGTATCATTCGCCGATAACGGCCTTTGCCCAAACCGCTAACCACGCCAACTCGACCAACCCGGCGTCAGCCACGCTCTCGAACACGACCGCCGGATACGCGACCCTTGGCGGCAGGTTTCAGTTCGCGGCACCCGCTGGCGCGGCGACAGACTACGCCCTATTCGCCTACCTTGTGCCTGCGGGCTATAGGCTCATGGTGACGGGCCTGAGCATTGCCTGCGTCAACACCGGCGGCCCGGTCGCAACGACCGAGACGATCCTCGACTGGGCGCTCGGAGTCAACGCCTCGGCCGTGTCCCTGGCCACAGCCGACAACTTCACGACCAACGCCTACGCCCCAAGACGAATCCCCGTCGGCATGCAGTCGTTCCTCGTCGGCGACCTTGCAGGCAAACAGGCGCAGAACGTCATGGCAAACTTCGACACGCCCCTATGCGTAAACGGCGGCAGATACCTCCACGTAATACTTCAGGTGCCCGCAGGCACCGCCACGCCCTCCGAGGTCTTCAGAGGCGACGTAATGATAAACGGATGGTTCGAATAAGGAGGACAAAATGCAGGTGATACTCTCGGCAGGAGAACTCGGAGGAGAGATGGTGGACTGGCCCGTTGACGCAAACGGCCAGCCCTTGCCCGAAGCCGTCTTTATGGACAGCGAGGGCAGGCAGTTGAGGTATGTACTCACGGACTGGACAACCCCGGCACAAGGGGTGTTCGCGGGGGAGGCGGCGTAGGATTCGGGCAATGCGCTCGTAAAAACCTCAGCCGACCAGACCATGAATGATGGTAAATTCGAGTGCCGTTTTGTATTCAAAATGAAATAATTTCATTATCAATTAGGATGCTTCGATTTGGCCTCAGGAACGGCTGGGGACGGTCTGGGGACGGAAAAAACAAGGGGTTAGTTGACTAACAGTTGGGAAATAATGGTGGAGGCGGTGGGAATCGAACCCACGTCCGAGAACGCCTATCACGGGCATCTACATGCTTAGCTTACAGTAATTGCATCTCGCCCGGTCGCAGACTGTCAGCCCGCCACGACCCGGCCAGTCCGGTTGATCTCGCCGACAGGTCCTTCGGACGGAGCCCCTTCAGCCATCCTGCTAAGTGTCGTCCGTCAAGTCCCGCAGGAACTGACTTGAAAGACGCCGGCTGTTATTAGGCAGCCAGAGAGTAGTTGAAGTCGTTGCCGACTGTGTTTGTCTGCCTGTTTAACGAGGCGGCAGCCCTCGGCATGCTTCCCAATGACTCGGTTCGTCTCGTCGAAGCCGGTCGCCCCCATATGTCAAAGAACGGTCTGTACGAGACCATTTACATATACACTACCACATTTGCGCCCGGATTTGAAGTCTTTTGTTTCGGGGCGGGCTGACTGCCGTCTGCCGGATTCCGGGGTTTGGTTTGTTTATAGGGGCATATTGGCGATGGGTCTGCCAGTCACGTCAGGGCATGGGTTAATGTGATTGAGGCCTTAGTGAAGGAGGAAGCGTGGGAAAGGAGTTCTCAAGAGGCGGGCAAATGTGACAACCGTGTCTGATTTAGACATGGATGTCGCATTCAGAGCGTTTTGGGCAATAAAGAGGCGTGTGCAATAGGCTTTTTTCGGAAAGTTGGCCTGTGTCAGTAAGACTATATATAACAGTGGGTTGAGTGGCTCTACTGGTGTGGTTGTGAGCGTATGCCAGGATGCGTGGGCGGCAATGGCAATGTTATTGCACTTAATATGGCTTAATCTTTTACCAGATGCCATGTAGGGAAAGGGCATTATGAGGAGGCTGTAATGAATCTTATAAAAAAGATGAGTATCAGGAATTTTCTGATGGGGATAGTCGGTCTGATGGTGCTTGTGCTGGCGGCCCAGTCTGTCTACGGTTTTCTTGACGCATACAGGCAGGGCAGGGAGATAAAGCGGATAAACACGGCCAACGCCATGGCGGACCATATCCTTGCCGCCGCCGGTGAAGAGGCGAAGGAGCGCGGCTATACCGCAACGGCCCTGTCAATGAAGACGGTGGTTGCCCCGACGCTTCGCGCCATGATAAATGACGCCCGCAAAAAGGGCGATGCGGAGTATGCAAAGGCTTTGACGCTTGCCCGAACCCTCATGGCCAATGAGGGCGGCAAGTCGCCGCTTAAGGTCTCTTTTGAGAAGACCGCCGGGGCATACAAGGTGGTCGAGGCCGCTCGCGCCGAGGTCGACGGTCAACTCGACAAGGTCGAGAAGACCTACCCGGTGCAGGGCTGGGTCAAGCTTATGACCGCGCTCATAGAGGAGGGCGCGGACATGCGCCTTGCCGCGCTTACGTCCGGCGGCGAGACAAGCCAGACCGCGGGAGAGGCCATGCGCCTGAACCTTGAGGTCAAGCAGGCGATATGGCTTGCGAGCGAGTACGCCGGCAGGGAGCGCGCGGCGGTAGGTAATCTCTTAAGCTCCGGCGCTCCGATGGACGCCGTTGTGCTGGACAAGCTCCACTCCATGCGCACGGTCGTGGACATCAATCTCAGGCCGATATTCCGCCTGCGCGATATGAACAACGCCGACCCGGAGGTGCTGAAGAGCATCACTCGGATGGAGGCGGTCTTCCTCGGCAGTTTCGAGCAGGTGCGAAAAGACGTCTACGGGGCGGGGCAGAGCGGAAAGTACCCGATTGACGCAGGGAACTGGATACGCGAATCTACCGAGGGCATCGACTCGATAATCGGCGTCTCGCATGCCGTGAGCGCGGCCGTGGACGCCAGGTATGCCGACCTTGCCGCATCCGAGCGCGCGGTCTATCTCTCTTCCGCCGTCATGGGCCTGATCATCCTCCTCGGAGTCGTCTCTCTCTTCGTAATAAAGTCGAAGGTCGTCACGCCGATGCGCAACCTCAACAACGAGATAATCGAGATAGAAAGGACGGGCGAGATCAGCAGACAGGTCGTGGTGGCCTCGGACGACGAGGCCGGTCAGATTGCAACGGCATTCAACCGGATGATGGAGAAGTTCCACAACGTCATCAGGGAGATTCACGCCTCCACCGAGCGGCTCGCCTCCTCGTCCGAGGAACTTTCCGCTTCCGCGACGCAGATAGCGGCGGGGAGCGAGTCGCAGGGGGCGCGTGCCACGCAGGTATCCACGTCATCGCAGGAGATGAGCACGACGATTATCGAGGTGGCGAGGAACGTATCAAGCGCCTCGGACGCGGCCAGGGACGCAAGCGCGGTCGCCACAAAGGGCGGCAAGATAGTCTCGCGCACAATCGAGTCGATGAACGGGATTTCACGGAACGCAAAGGAGTCGAGCGTCCTGATATCGACCCTCGGGGCCTCCTCCCGCGAGATAGGCAACATAGTGAGCGTTATCAATGATATCGCCGACCAGACGAACCTCCTTGCGCTCAACGCCGCAATCGAGGCCGCCCGCGCTGGCGATCAGGGGCGCGGGTTCGCGGTCGTGGCCGACGAGGTGAGAAAGCTCGCCGAGAAGACCATGACGGCAACGAAGGAGATAGGGGCGATGATTTCGACGATGCAGAACGGGACGGCAAAGACGATAACCTCGATGGAAGAGGAGGTGCGCGCGGTCGAGGAAGGTGTCAGCCTCGCCACCGAGGCCGGAAGGGCGCTTGACGAGATAGTCTCCAAGGTGGACGTCGTGACCTCGATGATACACCAGATGACCGCGGCCATGGAGCAGCAGTCCGCCGTGACAGAGCAGATAAGCGGCGATATCGAGTCGGTCGCCGGCGTCATATCCGAGACCACGGCGAGCGCGCGCCAGATAGCCATGGCCAGCGCCGAGATGGCCGAGCTTGCCGCGAGCCTCAAGTCCACGGTCGAGATATTCAAGGTCGCGGGCGGCCGCAAGGAAGAGGCAAAGCCGGAGAAGAGCAAGGTCAGACACAAGGTGGTGCGCATGCCCCGCGAGGCGCTGGCCGCGCATTAATGGGCGAGCTTTTTATATGCGGCAGTGACCGGTGTTTCCAAAGGCCTTCCTGTAAAAGGGGGCCTTTTTTATTCTGCCTCAAGGTCTGATGCCCCGCAGCTTGCTACGGGTTTTTTCGGGTCGCCCGCGCCCCTTGATTAACTAAAAAGGGGAGGAGTGAAGTAACCCCCTCTTTTTAAAGAGGGGGCAGGGGGAGTTATGTTTGAAGTGCCGTAAGACTAACCCCTCCCAGCCTCCCCTTTAAAAAGGGGAGGAGAAAGACAAGAACCCCCTCTTTAAAAAGAGGGCGTAATCTCCTGCCCTTGATTTACGGTCTTATAGTGCTAAAATTAAGGAGTTGCCTTGATATCGAGCGCGCTGCCTTTGGCGCGGATATCCTGTTTTACCCTTCCTGACCACCTGTGCAACGCATCCCCGACCAGCTCGAAATCCGTAATATCCAATGACAGCCGCAGGCGCATCCGCGCCCGCGTTGGCGATGAATTGTCAGTTGTGGCCGATTGCCGGTTAGCGATGGTTGACAACCGGCGATTGATGACGGTTCTGTCATTCCATACGTTCCGAGGGTTTTATAATTGAAGCGGATTACGAATTCTCTATTGATAAAGAAGGCCTTTATTGCCCTTGCTGCGGTGCTCCTGCCCGTGGTAGTGGCCTTCATATACAACTATCAGAGCAATAAGGCCTTTCTGAAATCCAACTCGCTGAATGCCCTTACGGCAATCGCCGAGGCGTACGAGGGGCAGGTTTACCAGTTCATGGAGCTGTCCAGGCGCAGGGCGCAGGATTTTTCAAGCGACGGGTTTGGCCACGAACGAGACAGGGTTGGGCAGGGATGTCTCCGCCGAACCGTTTTTCCGCGAAGGCAGGCGCGTTATCACGCTACAGGAGCTTAAAACGCCGTCCGGCAGGCCGGAGCTTGCCGTGGCCGCGCCTGTCAGGGATAATAATACGGGCGTAACGCTCGGGGTCTTAGTAAATTTTATGGAGTTTTCCGAGCTTAACAACGTTCTTTCAGGCGCGCTGAGCAAAGACCTCGGCGCCGTCTCCTGGCAGAAGGGGCGGTTGAAGACGATGGAGATATATCTTGTCAACAAGGATATGCTCATGGTCAGCGAGAGCGTGTCCGTCAATGGCAACAACAATAAGATGCTTTCGCAGAGGGTCGATACCGGGGTTGTCAAGGCGTGCATAGAGAGGCAGGAGGAGATATCCGACTTTTACACCGGCTACAGGGGAACGAGCGTGGCCGGGGCCTCCATGTGCCTGCCCTTGATGCGTTGGACGCTTCTTGTAGAGGTTGCCGAGGAAGAGGTCTTTGCGCCGCTTGGCTCGATGAAGCAGAGCGCCGTTGCCGCGGCTGTAATAGTCCTGGGGATAGCCGGCGTGCTTTTCCTTGCCTTTTACAAGGTTGTCGTCGCGAGGCTTCTGGCCCTCGGAGAGGCCGCAGGCAGGGTGGCGCGGGGTGAATATGACGAAGTCGTGCCGATAGTATCGGCTGACGAGATAGGCGCGCTGGCCGAGTCGTTCAACCGGATGGCCTCGGAGGTGAAAAGGCGAGAGGTCATAATCAGCCAGAGCGAGGAGAGGCTGCGGGCCATAATAGACAACTCCACCACCGTGATATATCTCAAAGGGCTTGACGGCAGGTACAAACTGATGAGATATTCCCAACCGAGCAGGCATCAAGCATGCGCGCCAACGATATGCAGGTCATTCAGACGCGCAAGCCGCACGAGTTCGAGGAGACGGTCACGCAGAGCGACGGCCTCCATTACTATATTTCCGTAAAGGTTCCCATCTTTGACGCGTTCGGCGAGCCGTCCGGTGTCTGCGGCATCTCCACGGATATAACCGAGCGCAAGCGCATGGAATCCGGGCATAGGCTTGTGCAGATCATCTCCGAGACATTGAGCGAGTCTGTAGACTTTACCGACGCCCTCGCCCTTACGGTGCGCAAGGTCTGTGAGATGACCGGGTGGGGTTTCGGAGAGGTGTGGGTCCCGAACTCGGATGAGAGCGGCTTGAGCCTCAGGTACTGTTCGCTGTGCGGCGCCGACCGCATGGACGAGTGCCGGCTCCATGAGCCGAACAAAGGTCTTACGCTGCTGCTGCCGGGTACGGGTCTGCCGGGCAGGGTCTGGGCCTTGAAGAGGGTGGAATGGGTGCGGGACGTCTCTGTGGACGGAGATGTCTTCCTTCGCGCGCCGGCCGCCCTTGAAGCGGGGTTGCGTTCGTGCGTGGGCATGCCTGTCGTATCGGACGGCAGGGTACTTGCGGTCATGGTCTTTTTCATGCCCAACGCAGGCGCGCTGGGGGAGAGTTACGTCAATATGCTCACGGACGTCTCGGACCAGGTTGGGGCGATGCTCGGACGCAGGCTCGCCGAGGTGAGGCGGCGCGAGGTAATGCGGCGCTACGAGGAACTGGTGAATAATATCTCGGTCGGGGTCTACAGGAGCCTGCCGAGTCCGGATAACAAGCTCGTGGAGGCGAACCGGGCAGTGGTGGATATCTTCGAGGCCGGTTCAAGGGGGGAGATGCTCGCGCACAGCCTCATGGAATTATGCAGAGACACGGCTCGCTGTATGGAGCTTGAGGCGGAACTCATGAGTCAGGGTCATGTGAAGGGGGCCGAGTTGGACTTCGTCACGCTCAAGGGCAAGCCGCTGCGGATATCCATCACGGCGGTGAAGAAGGAGGACAGCGACGGCAACGTCTATTTTGACGGCATAATGGAAGACGTAAGCGAGAAGAGGCTTCTGGAAGAGCAGTTCCGCCACGCGCAGAAATTAGAGGCCGTGGGCAGGCTTGCCGGCGGCATGGCCCATGACTTCAACAATATACTGACCGCCGTCATCGGGTACGCGAACCTCGTTAAGATGAAGTGCGGCGGCAACGAGACGGTAAGCTCGTTTGCCAGGCATATACTGACGCTTTCCGACAGCGCGACAGCGCTCACTCAGGGGCTGCTGGCCTTCAGCAGAAAGAGGCCCCTTTCGCTCCAGCCGGTCGATATGAACGATCTCGTGGGGAATGCCGGAAAGATGCTTGCAAGGCTCATAGGCGAGGATATAGAGGTCAGGATAAACCGCGCCGAAGGCGAACTCATGGTCATGGCCGATAACGCGCAGATGGAACAGGTGCTGATGAATCTGGCCACCAATGCCAGGGACGCCATGCCCAAGGGCGGCAGGTTGACGATAACCACTTCCGCCGTCGATATTGATCGGGAGTTCGTCTCAAGCCACGGTTACGGGACCCACGGTGCCTTTGCGCAGATTGTCTTCGAGGATACCGGAACGGGCATGGACAAGGATACGTGCGAGCATATATTCGAGCCCTTCTTCACCACAAAGGAGGTCGGCAAGGGCACGGGGCTCGGGTTGGCGATGGTCTACGGGACGATAAAACAGCACGACGGTTACATAAACGTCTATAGTGAGCCGGGCAGCGGCACTACCTTCAGGATATACCTGCCGCTTGTCGCGGCTGCCAAGCTATCGACGGCGGCAATGGACGAGCCTGACGAGTCCTGCCGCGGTACGGAAACGATACTGCTTGCCGAGGACCAGCCCGATGTGCGGGAGATAACGAGGAGGCTCCTTGAGGAGTTCGGTTATATAGTGATAGAGGCGGCCAACGGAGAAGAGGCGTTGGCAAGATTCAGGGAGAAAAGCGAAGCGATAGACCTTCTCATGCTCGACATGAAGATGCCGAAAAAGGGCGGGAGCGAGACGTATGAAGAGATTAAGAATATCAGAGGGGATACAAAGGTCATCTTCATGAGCGGATATTCGGAGGAGATTATGCACTCGAAGGACAAGGACAAGAAGGTGTTTGATTTTATCTCGAAGCCCGTCTCTCCCGTCAAGATGCTTCGCAAGGTCAGGGAGGTGCTGGACAGATGAAGGAGGGCGCCCCGGAAATACTGGTGGTCGACGACAACCCGTTCGTCCTGGAGACGACCACCCTGCTCCTGACGGCAAAAGGGTACAGGGCCGAGGGTTGCAAGGACGGCGCAGGCGCCCTTGAAAGCTTCAAGGCGAAGGCGTTTGACGCGGTCCTGACGGACGTGAAGATGCCCGGGATGACGGGCATAGACCTGTTAAGGGAGATACACGCCCTCGACAAGGTCGTGCCGGTCATCCTCATGACGGCCTATGCCGAACTCGACGTCGCGGTCAACGCCGTGAAGATGGGGGCGTTCGACTTCATCATAAAGCCCTATAAGTCCGATTACCTCATCCATGCCGTTGACAAGGCGGTCAACTACCACAGGCTCGTTCTCCTTGAAAGGGACTACAAAGAGAGGCTCGAAGAGGACGTGAGGAAGCGCACGGCCGAGCTTACCGCGGCCCTCGGGCTCGTTGAGGCGGCCAGCAGGGAGCTGACGCTGCGCCTGACGGCCGTGGCCGAGTACAGGGACACGGATACCGGCGCGCACATAAGGCGCATAGGGGAATATTCCGGTCTGGTCGCCTCAGGCCTCGGGCTTAAGCCGGATTTTGTAAAGAGCGTCACCTTCGCCGCCTGCATGCACGATATCGGCAAGGTCGGCATACCGGATGCGGTGCTGCTCAAGAAAGGCCCGCTCACGCCTGAAGAGTGGGTGGTGATGAAGACCCATACGACCATCGGACGGAATATGCTTGCCGGTTCGCCCTATCCCGGCATGAGGTTGGCAGAGTCCATAGCCCTGAACCATCACGAGAGGTTTGACGGGAGCGGGTACCCGAGGGGGCTCAAGGGGACGGATATCCCGATAGAGGGCAGGATTGTCATGCTTGTCGACCAGTATGACGCCCTTGTCAGCGTGCGCCCATATAAGCGGGCCCTCACGCACGAGGAGGCCGTAAGGATAATAACAGAGGGCGATGGCAGGACGATGCCCGAACACTTCGACCCGGATGTGCTTGCCTTGTTCCACAGGCTTGCGCCGGAGTTTGACGCCATCTATAAAAAGTATGGGGACGAGTATGACCATTGAGGCGGGCGCACGCCGGCCCGGCCCCAGTCCCGCGTATACCCTCTAATCGCCTTTTAATCTCCGCGCCTATATATTGTATAAAGCGTCGGCTTGCCGTATGGGCCGTCATCTGGTAACATCATTATTAAACAAGCGGCCAAAGACGGGTGCGTATGCGGATACTG
>JACRNO010000036.1 GCA_016234855.1 Deltaproteobacteria bacterium
GAGAAAGATACCGGTCGACGAGCAGGGGGCGTTTACGCTCAACCCATACGGACCCGGCGGGACGTTTACAACCTATTCGGCGGTGGACGTTATGAAGGGCCGTCTTGCGCCTGATGCGCTGCGCGATAAGCTCGTCTTCGTAGGCGTAACCGAACGCGCCGTTTATGACATACGCCCGACGCCGGTTGATTCATACTTCCCTGGCGTGGAGATACACGCGACGGTCGCGGGTAACGTCCTGCAACAGAGGTACCTGATACACGACGCCAGGGTCGCTGTCTTCGACCTTGCGCTCGTGCTTGCCCTGCCGTTATTCCTTGCCGTCATAATCGGCCTTACCCCGCGCACCTATGTCAGCCTCGCGTCGGTCGCCGGCCTTATGACGGCGCTCGTTCTCATCGATTATTATCTATTTACTTCTCGCGGCATAAAGCCGGATATCGTATATCCGGCCCTTTCGATAGCGTTGTCTTATCTCGCATGCGAGGCCTATCGCAACGTCGTGGTCGAGAAGAAGGGCAGGTATCTGAAGAAGGCCTTCTCTCAATACGTATCCCCCGACCTGGTCGCGGAGATACTTAAAGACCCGGATAAGCTCAAGCTCGGCGGCGAGAAGAGGGTCGTCTCGGTGCTCTTCTCGGACATCCGCGGCTTTACGAGCATCTCGGAAAAACTCCCGCCTGATGAGCTTGTAAAACTGTTAAATTCTTATCTCAGCCCGATGACAAAGATAGTCCAGGAGGAGCGCGGGCTTCTTGACAAATACATCGGTGATGCGATAATGACCATATTCAACGCGCCGCTTAACGTTCCCGACCATGCGCTGCGCGCCTGCACAGTCGCGCAGCGCATGCTCCACAGACTTGCCGAGCTTAATGCCGCATGGGAGGCGGAGGGCTATCCGCGCATAGACATCGGCGTGGGCGTCAATACCGGAGAGGTCGTCGTAGGCAATATGGGCGGAGAGCTGCGTTTCGACTACACCGGCATAGGCGATACGGTCAACCTGGCCTCACGTCTTGAGAGCCTCAATAAATTCTACGGCACGCATATCATCGTAAGCGGTTTCACGTATGAGTTGGTCAAGGACGCATTCGTCTTCAGGGAGCTTGACCTCGTGGCGGTAAAGGGTAAGGCAAAGCCCGTCGGTCTCTACGAGCTTACCTCAGGCACGGAAGCGGCCCGCGCAAAGGCATCGGCGTTTGCCGCGGCCCTTGTCCTCTACCGGTCAAGGGACTTTGCCGGGGCAAGGGCGGCATTTGCCGCTATACTTGAGACAGACCCGAACGACGGGCCGTCAAAGCTCTATCTCAAGCGTTGCGACGATTACATTGCCGTACCGCCGCCGTTGGATTGGAACGGGGTTTACGTTGCAAAGACAAAGTGAGGCGCGCCGTGCCTGTCCGGGATGCGCGTTGAAAAGGAGAATGATATGAGACGGAATCTCCGCCTGATGACGCGTTTTTTATCGGTTCTTCTTCCGGTCTTTCTGCTTTACGCCCAGGCCCATGCCGGCACCATAGTGCTCGAAGGCCGCATCAACGAGAAGATCGCCGTCACACAGGAGCGCGTCTTCTCGACCCCGTCAGGCGGATTGAGCAAGCTGGTATTCCGGTTCGCAAGCCCGTCCGAGTCCAATGGCGTTACCCTCTCGCAGACACTTTCTAACCATAAAATAGATTATTCGCCGCGTCCCGATTCCGTAACCGCTGAAAAAGACGCTTACGGCAACGCCTTTACAACCGCCACGTGGACGAACCTCAAGACCGACGCCGTTGTAAAGGAGACCTTTACCGCGGCCCTTGACATAAACCTTCGCGGGATGAAGAGCGCTGCGCCATTTCCGCTTCCCGCCTCCGGCATGCCGGATGACGTCAAAACATATCTGAAGCCCACCGGGCAGGTGCAGACCGAAGACCCTGCCATAAATGCGCTTGCCGCAACGCTTACCAGGGACGCGGCAACCGAGCAGGCCGCGGTCATGGCCGTGCTTAACTGGGTCGTTGATAATATCAAGTATAAGACGCCGATACCCGACTACAGCGCAACGTGGACGCTGAAGACCGGGCATGGAAACTGCCAGAACTACGCGCACCTGTCCATCGCGCTCCTGCGGAGCGTCGGCATACCTGCGCGCATCGTAGGCGGCATAGCCCTTGGCAAACAGTGGAAGGTGCCGATCACCGGCGGCGCGCTTTTGCAGTCTATCGGCCAGGGTGGGCACGCGTGGATGGAGGTCTGGTACCCTGACCTCGGATGGGTGCCGTTTGACGCGCAGCAGAGCCATCTCTTTGTCGGCCCGCGCCATATAAAGCAGACCGCGGGGCTGGATTCTTACGATATCAACGACTCGTGGCGGGCCGCGCCAGCGCTGCCGCCTTTTAAGGAAGACATCTCAGCCGAGTTCCTGACCGACGACGTGAAGCTCGCGCTTGTGAAGGAGTCGCAATCGCCCGTGAGCTATATCATGACCGGCCCTATCGAGGCTGCCGCGCCTGCGCAGACTGTAAAACCCGTCGAGCCTGTCAAGCCGGTTATAGAGCCGCCAAAGCCGGTTATTCCCGCGCCTCCTGCTTATGCGGCAGGGCCGGTTGAATTCGGCAACCTTGATTTTCCCGCGCTCATGGACTTCGTGGTAACGACCGACAGCAAGGTCGGGTACAAGACCTTTGACAAGGAGACGTCCGAGTACGTGACCGGCGGAACGACGTACACGCAGGCGTTTACGGTTGAGACGGATATGCTCCTTGATACCGTTTCGCTTGCCATGCATAAGTTCGGCGGCAGGCTCGGCAGCCTCTGGATAGACGTTGTTGAGGACGATAATGGTCACCCCGGCATGCAAGGGGTAAGGAGCATGCCGCTCAGTCTCGATACGGTCAAGTATTATCCCGGTTACAAGTGGTTCGACTTCCGGTTCGCAAACTCCAGGGCAGACCAGCCGATATTGAAGAAGGGGCGCTACTGGGTGATACTCAGACGCTCGAAAGACGCGATAGTCAACTGGTATTACACGCCGGGCAACCAGTACGGCGTAACCGGTGATGCGCGCTCGACTGCAACCGGCATAGACTGGTCAAACGTGATGAACTACGACTTCAACTTCAAGGTCAAGGGCGAGTACCTGAAGAGCGAGGGCGGGGTGTGATTGCTGGTGGGCAGGGTGTAGGATGGGCTGATGCATGAAGCCCGTCAACAATTTGTTCCATGATTTCTGATGGGCTTCGCTGCGCTCAACCCATCCTACATTTAGGGAGCGTTTATCCGATGAAAAAATTTTATTCGCTGGCCGTTCTTATTTGTCTCATGCTCACGGGCTGTGTCTTTGTAAACCTCCCGGCTGTGCAGCCTCTTGTCGAAAAGAATATCGGCGGCAAGGGCGCGGATAAGATACTGCTCGTGGATATATCAGGCGTCATAACCGACGAGGGAGACAAGAACCTGCTCGGCAGCGAAACAGGCGTGAACATCACCGCAAGGGTGCGCGAGGAGTTGTCCATGGCCGCTGAAGACCGCTCTATCAAGGCCGTTGTCCTGCGTATAAACTCCCCGGGCGGGGCTGTGACGACATGCGATATCATCAGTCACGAGCTTGCGGCCTTCAAGAAGAAGCGCAATATACCGGTAGTGGCAGAGTTGATGGACGTTGCCGCCTCAGGCGGTTACTATATCGCCGTTTCCGCCGACAGGATAATCGCGCATCCCATGACCGTGACCGGCTCCATCGGCGTGGTCGCGTACAGCGTCAACGCCTCCGGCTTGATGGAAAAACTCGGAGTGGCGGACCAGACTATAAAGTCCGGCGCCAACAAGGACATAGGCTCGCCGCTTAGGCCCATGTCAGCGGATGAGCGCGAGATACTCCAATCAGTAATCAACGAGATGTACGAGCGGTTCCTTGATAGAATTACGGAAGGCAGGCCCGGCATGAATAAAGACGAGCTTCGCGCCCTTGCCGACGGCAGGATATACACGGCAGGCCAGGCGCTCAAGCTCGGGCTTATAGATTCTATCGGCTATCTCGACGACGCAATAGAGGCGGCAAAGGCCGCGGCGGGTATAAAAGACGCGACGGTCGTTACGTATGCCGCCCGCTCTGATTACAGGAACAATATCTACTCGGCCATGAGTCCCGAACCACCGGCATCGGCAAGCCTCGTCAACATAGACGCCGGGTTTTTGAAACACTCGTTCGGCATGAGCTTTATGTATCTGTGGATGCCGTAGGGGCGGGGCAGTGTTCTTCCTCTGGTTCCCAAACAGAGTTTGAGAACGAGAGGATGGCTCGTAGATGGTTTGAGCGTGTGAGCCGAAGCCCTGAGCAAAGCGAAGGAGAAGCCCATCAATAATCCGCTCCGTGGCTTCCAAGGGGCGACAGACTTTCACCTTATGTAGCTTAAGGCTTCAGCCCTGACATGGAAGGCAGGCAGGCCTGAAGGTCTGCGCTACAGTTTGATTCAAATCCTGCTCTATTTTCCTTTCATCTCCGTCTTCGTTTTCACTTCCGTACTCGTCTCGTTTTTTACCCCATTCTCCGGCGCAGTCTCCGTTCCGTTCGGCCCGACAATTGAAATGCTATACGCGCCGAGGGTCAGGTACTTCTGAGCCACGCGAAGGACATCGTCAGCCGTGACTGCCTCAATCTTTTTCGGGAATTCAAGGTTGAAGCCGTAGCCCAGGCCGTAGAGTTCGTCATTCGCCATTACCGCGGACTGGCTGGAGACCTCCTGCAGGCCGATCTGATAACCGCCGATTATCGAGCCTTTTGCGCGGCTGAGTTCCTCCGGCGTAACCTTATCAATTGAGATAGCCTTCAACTCGCTCATCAGCGCCTCCATGGCGGCGTCTTTCTTATCCGGGGCCGTTGCTATATAGACCGCGAATATGCCGGGGTCGACGGCCTCTTTTGAAAAGGCGGTGACAGAGTAAGCCAACGCGTTCATATCGCGGAGGTTAACGAAGAGCCTGCCGCCCTGGCCCGCGAGCACCTCCGTCATCACCTTTAACGGGTACGAGTCCGCGTCGCCTATCGCAACTCCGGGAAACCCTATGCCGACGTGCGTCTGCTCTTTCTGCCTGACCGCGCCGGTGGAGCGCACATCGGTCTGACGCGGCTCGGGAGCAGGCACGGGCAGGGGCGCGGATACGGCATTCACCCCATTGAAGAGTTCCCTGACCTTGTCTATGGCGTAAGCGGCGTCCACGTCGCCGACTATGATCAGGACGAACCTGTCAGGCGCGAAGAAGGTCGTGTACTGTCTTAAAACGTCTTCGCGCGTGAATGCGGATACCGTCTCAGACGTGCCGATTGCGGGCATGCCGTAAGGGTGGCTCCTATAGAGTTCTCTGTAGAGGAGTTTGAAGGTGTACCCGGGCAGGTAGTCCTCCTGCCTCTTGATCGCGGCAAGGGTCTCTGTCTTGAGTTTTGTAATTTCTTCATCAGGGAATGACGGGTGAAGGAGCATGTCCGCGTAAAGCTCCATGCCCTTGTCAAAGTAGCGGGAGAGGAACTTGGCCGAGCCACCAGTTGAATTCCATCCTGAAAAGCCGTCCATGCCGGCGGCAATCTCTTCGACGGTGCGGCTGAACTCAAGACGCGTGCGTCTTAGCGTGCCGCGTGTGAGCATCTCCGCCGTGAACGAGCCGAGGCCGTTTGTCGCAGCGGTCTCATAGCGAAGTCCTCCCGGAAATGTCCCGTAGACCGCGACCGTTGGGTTGGAGCGGACTTCCTTGACGATAACGGTGATGCCGTTTTCAAGCCTGACCCTGGTGATTTGCTCGCTCGAATGAGCGGCCCGTTGCGGCGCGGTCTTCAGCACGAGGGCGGCGGCAACGGCTTCAGGCGTGATGATATTTGTCGCGGCCTGCGGTATTACGGCGCTGACGGTAAGGTTATCCGCGCCGAGATACGCGGCGGCAACGCGTCTTACGTCGTCAGGCGTGAGTCTGCGTATGCCTTCAAGATAGGTCTTCTCGTAATTCACGTCTCCTATAATCGTCTCGTAGTAACCGAGCTGGCTTGCTATCCCGTCCATGGTCTCGCGCGAGTAGACGAAGTCGCTCTCGATGTTGAGCTTTATCTTTTCAAGCTCTTCGTAAGACGGGCCGCTTGCGCTGAGTCTGCGTATCTCGTCCATAATGGCGGATAGGGCCTCGGCTGTGTTCTCGGCGTCAAGGGTCGCGGTTACGAGAAAGAGACCGGAGTCCTTCATGGACATAGGATAGGCCGATATGCCGTGGACGAGCGGCTTGTCTATCTTAAGCCGCTTGACGAGACGCGAGCTCTCCCCGCTGCCGAGCACCCCGGCCAGCGCGTCTATGGCGAATGTGTCCGGGTTCTTTTCAGCCGGTATGTGGAAGGCGAGGCCTATGTGCGGCTCTTTTATCTCTTTTACGGTGATGACCGTGCGCAGGCTCGTCTGCGGCGGTTCGGCAGCGCGCAACTTGTGCGAATCAGCGCCTTTCTTAAACCGCTTGAACTCCTTTTTGACCGCTTGGAGAGCGGTCTTTGAGTCGACGTCTCCGGCTATGACCAGCGTCATGTTGTTCGGCACGTACCATTTTCTAAAGAACGCGAGTATCGACTTTCTGTCGAACGACTTGACCGTGGCCTCGGACCCGATGACCGGGCGGCCATAGGGGTGGGTCTTGTATGCGGCCCGAAGCAGCGTCTTGTAGAGGTTCCTGCCGGGGTCATCCTCGTTCATCCTTATCTCTTCGAGTATCACGTCAAGCTCTTTGGCGAGCTCTTTAGGGTCGAATGACGAGTTCTGAACGGCGTCGGCGATGATGTCGAGCCCGACCCCGAAACTTTTTGACGGCACTACGAGGTGGTAGACCGTGTCGTCAAAAGACGTATATGCGTTTATGTCGCCTCCGACCGCCTCGATATCGCTGGCTATGCGGCCGACCTCACGCTTGGCCGTGCCCTTGAAGAGCATGTGCTCGAAGACGTGCGAGAGCCCGGCCTGCTTGTCGGTCTCGTCGGCCCCGCCGACCTTGACCCACATCTGCACTGATACGACCGGCGCGGAGCGGTTCTCACTTATCACGACCGTAAGGCCGTTATCGAGCCGGGTGCGCACTATGCCTGAGTCCGCGTGCGCGGCAAAGGCAAGGACTGAAAATAATATCGCGGCAACGGAAATGGCCAAGACCCTGAGACTACGCATCCTGAATCCTCCTGTAATGGGCGGAAGTGTTATCTGTCAATGGAGCTGCATTTGTCAGGATAGACCACTTTGACGTTTATTTCAATAACTCTGACTAACTGATGCCGCGCATCTGTCATCTATGGTCTCTTGACACGGGTGTAAACGGTGATTAACTTATAATATGGGGTATAAAGGCGTTGCTATGCGGCGCACAATCAGCTTGATAGCAAAAGGAGCGGCCATGAAGGCTCAACGTATTACAAGGGAAGAGCTTAGGGCAAGGCTGGAAAAGGGCGAGGCCCTGACGATTCTGGACGTAAGGAACCCGTTTGATTATCAGAACTCCGGCGTTAAATTGCCCGGTGCGGTGCGCATACCGCTTGATGAACTGGAGGCAAGGGCAGGCGAACTTGACCCGGCAAGAGAGGTCGTTGCCTACTGCACCTGAACCGAAGAACACTCCAGCGCGCGTGCCGCGCTGATATTGACGGGTATGGGTTTAAAGGGGGCAAGCGCCCTTCTGGGCGGTTTTAACGGCTGGGTCGAGGCGGGGTACCTGGTTGTGCCAAAGTGAGGTTTTTCAGAGGCGAGGGCGCAGGCTCTCGTCTCTCTATTCATGCTCAGGCGTTTTTTCCGGTTCAACGGGCGCGTTCGGCATTTCATTGTCAACGGGTTTGTCTCCCTTGACCTCAGAGCAGGCTGTTGCGACATCCTTCCATTTCATATCAGGAAGCAGGAACTTTGTTGCCGTTGCAGACGGATGCGCGGCAATGGCGGCATTCAGCCGTTGTATCCTCTCGGCGGTCTCAGGGTGGGTGGAGACGTACGAAAGGATGCCGGAAATATTCTTATGCTTTTCTTCCTTCTCCATCGTCTTGAAAAAATCGACCATGCCCGAGGGGTCGATTGCGGCCTTTTGAAGGAGGCCGAGTCCCGCATCGTCAGCCTCGGTCTCGTTTGCCTGCGAGTAGCGCATGGACGTAAAGGTGTTGACGATGCCGCCCGCGCTGGACGAGCCGCCTGTCAGTAGCGTAACGAGCATATAGGTGCTGATGTTATGAAAGATAGACCTTGTGGCGTGTCTCTTGAGCACGTGCTGCATCTCATGGGCGAGGACGCCGGCAAGCTCTTCAGGCCGCTCTGTTTTTTCGAGCAGGCCTGAAAAAACGATGATATATCCGCCCGGCGCGGCAAGGGCGTTGACCATGGGGAATTTTATGATTGAGACCTTGAACTTGTACGGGTGCGGCTGCGCCGCCGCGTCGAGCGACGAGACGATGGCGTTTACCCGGTCTACGGCCAACGGGTTCTCACAGACCTGGAATCGCTCCGAGAAGTCGTCAGCGATAGATGAGCCGAGGCGCGCCTCCCATGCGGGCGGGACAATGGCGGCGGCATAATCTGCTGCAAAAGGTATTATCCAGAGATAGAGCGAGACGAGCAGACCTGCTAACGCGGTTATGGCTCCGGCATATATGAGGTTTTTTTTGCGCGTCTTTGGCGTGCCGAATTTAGAGGCGTGCGCAGGCGAGGCCGCCTTGAACGCCGCAGGGAAGTCGGGCGAGGGGACATTGAGTTTTTCCCTGCCGCGCTCAAGCCGCATGGCCTCTCCGGCATGATGAGCGGCGTGCGCGGTTATCTCGCCGAGAGGCCAGTTTACGACGCCCTGGTCTTTTTTGATTATCTGGAGAGAGTCCGGTCTGAGCTTGACCATGACGTCGAGGCGAGCGGCCGTAAGCCCGTTATAGTACTGTGCCTGCCACATTCAGGGTCACCGTCCGCTCTAGAACGCAAAGTCGATATCCAACATGCTCGCAAGGTCGTCGCCCGATGCCTTGGCGTCGTTTGCCGTCTGGCGTATCGAGTCGAAATCGAACTCGCCTGTCATGTGAACGTATCTTGCCCAGAACTCCATCCTGCGCTTGATGAACCACGCATAGCCTATGCCCAGGGTGAAGACGAGCAGGAGCGCGTTGCCGAGATGGTACTTGAGGAGCTTGCCGCCGGTTATCTCCGAGCCGAACCGCACGGATTGAATGGACGTATGCTCCCAGTCGTAACGCATAAGGTATGCCCTGTACCAGAACCAGTAGACGCCCAGCGTGATGAGGGTGAGAAACTGGCCTAATATTATACGCTTGAAGACGTCCTTGCTCTCGCCCGTGTATTTGAAGACGGCGGTCCCGAAAAAGGTATTCTCGCGGAAGAAGGTCTGTTTCTGTATGTAGTAGCGAGGATAGTAGAAGCCGAGGGTTATGACGGATAGGAATGAGCCGGATATGAAGAGCTTCAGACATTCCTTGATTGAACCGCGAAACGAGAACCGCACGCCGTGCCACTCTGTGCGGCTGTAGCGGTAGCGCCTTGCGGCCACCATCACGAAGGGACGGAGCAGGAATATGCTTATGAATACCAGAAACCCGAACGCCTCATTGATGAACTCGGCAAGCAGGTTCGGCACGACAAACGCGACGAAGAAGATGCCGCCAGCCCTGTATGCGCCCCTGAAAAGCTCTTTGCCCGTGCCGAGGTAATTGAAACGCTCCCCGAGAAGCTCCATCTGTCCGTAGAGGTACTGCCGCACCTTTGTCTTGCCCCAGAAGTAGTAGATGTTAAGCGTGATGATGGAAAAGAGCGTGTTCTTCAGATAGATGAGAAATAGCGCACCCCCCTGGCCGTGAAAGGTCAGCCTGTGCTGAAGCAACCCCGCGGGCTGCGCCCCGGCCTTTTGTCCGCCTGCTGACGCGGGCGGCAAGGGTGGAACGCCGCCTGGCGCTGAAGGGGATGTCGGCGAGAACTTCGCGGCGGCGTGCCGCGCAAGTCCCCGGGCGTCTTCGCCTTTGAGCGAATCGAGATAAGGCGCGTTTTCGAGGTGCCGTCCGGCAAACCTTTTTGTTGACGGTTGCTTTGTAAAAACGAAGCGATGTTCGCAAGCCGGGCATACCGCCTTGACCCTGCCTTCGGGTATCTTGGCGTCCTCGACCTCTGCGCTGTGTCCGCATGAGGGGCATTGAAGTAACATTATGAAGTCTCCTTGTAAGGTTCCTGTTGATATACGATGTGTAAAGCAGTATGACTTGAAGACCTTTGAAGACCTGCGTTGCCTGCCCGGCGTTCTTATCTCAGTCTTTATGCCACGTTCGGATGGTGCCTTTCATTTTACAGCCCATTGCGGCAATCTTCAATAAAAAGAGGCGGGCAGGTGAGATGATCAGCCTTTCCTGCGCCGTTTGCGTCGCATTGCAGGACGCTCAGGGAGCGAGGGTTCGGTAATCCTGCGCGGCTGCATAAGTCTCGTCCATTCGTCTTTAGACATGACACCGGCATCGAGCACGGTCTCTTTTATCGACCTGTTGCCTTGCTGTGCCTTCTTGACGATTGCGGCGGCAGCCTCGTAGCCAATGATGGTATTCAACGCGGTTGCAAGCCCGGTCGAGCCTTCAAAATATGCGGCGCACCTTGAGGCATTTGCCTTTATGCCGCTGACGCATCTCCTGTCGAATGCGCTTGTTGCGTTTGCGAGTATCTCGATGGACTGGAGGAGGTTATGGGTTATGAGCGGGGTCATGACGTTGATCTCAAGCTGGCCCGCCCCCGCGGCAAGGGTGATTGCAAGGTCGTTGCCGATGACCTGAAACGCCGCCATGTCGAGCATCTCGGCCATGACAGGATTTACCTTGCCCGGCATGATGGAAGACCCGGGTTGGACCGCCGGGAGCGTTATCTCGGCAAGGCCTGTTGCAGGGCCGGATGATAGCAGGCGTATGTCGTTCGCTATGCGCGTAAGCTCGGTAGCTGTGTCGCGTAAGGCCCCGGATAAGGCGGTAAAATCACCCATGCTGTTGGCCGCCGCAAAGTAATCCGGCGCAGTGCGAAGCCCCTTGAGTCCGGTTACTGCCGCAAGCTCCCTGACCACGGTCTTCCGGTAGCGCGGATGCGTGTTCATGCCGGTGCCTGTTGCCGTGCCGCCGAGGCCGATGCGTTTGAGGCGCATGACGGCCCCGGTCAACCTCTCAACCGAGCTTTCCAGCGCGGACGCATATCCGCCGAATTCCTGACCGAGCCTGATCGGGACCGCGTCCTGAAGGTGCGTGCGGCCTGATTTTATAATCCCGTCGAATGCAACGGCCTTTTTGCGAAACGTCCCGCTTAAGCCCTTGAGCGAGCGCACGAGTCTGTCTGAGGAGATAATCGCGGCAACGCGAAGCGACGCGGGGATGACGTCATTTGTCGATTGAGAGGCGTTTACATGGTCGTTGGGATGCACGACAGAGTAGTCGCCGGGCCTTCCGCCCAGAAGCTCGATGGCGCGGTTGGCGATGACCTCGTTGGCGTTCATGTTGTGGGAGGTGCCGGCCCCGGCCTGATAAACGTCTACTATGAACTCGTCGTGGAAAAGGCCTGAGGCTATCTCCGAGGCCGCCCGGATAATCGCTTTCGCGCGTTTACGGTCGAGTAGGCCGAGAGAAAGGTTCGTTCGAGCGGCGGCCTCTTTGATCATGGCCGTTGCAGTGATAAAGACGGGCCTGGCGCGTATCCCGCTTATCGGAAAATTCTTCGCGGCCCTGAGCGTCTGTATGCCGTAGTAAGCCCTGGCAGGCACGGCCAATTCTCCGATGGAGTCGCGCTCAAGCCGTTGTCTTTCCGGTCTTTTTGACATGGAGCCTCTTGTTTGAGGTGAGTCTGTATGTATCAGGGCCTCAGATCTGACTCGCTGCGTCAGGGCTTTGGTTCTGAGTTGCGGATGAGAGATCTGTCAACGCTAAACGGGGCCGTCGTGTCGATATGTCCCGCTATGGTCTCGGTCTTTTTGCCGTCAACGAGTATCATGACCTCTTTGACCTGCGGGAAGTTCATTGCCACGGTGTCGACTATCGAGTAGATTGTTAGTATCTCATAGGTGGAGCCGCCGGGGTGGTTCTTCACCATCTCGGCGGAAAAATCCGCGGTTGCGGTATTGCCGTCAAGCCGCACTCCCCTGAGCTTCGTGCCTTCCGGGATTGCGCTGGAGAGCTTGCGTTCCATCGGCCCCTCGATGAGCATGCCGAGCGCCTCTTTGATTTCATCTTCGAGCGCGCCTTTCTTCGCAAGCCGTTTTTCAGGCGTAAGGCCTTCGCCGTCCTCGCTGACAAAGTAGACCTTTATCTCGCGCAGGTCAGCCGTCCCTTTAATCTTATCCTCAACTATCGGCCTGAAGATGCGGTCACCGTACCTGTCGATTACGATTATACCGGCTGCTATTGCTATGATGGCGGCAAATATGGCAACGAGCCAGACGCCTGCCTTGTTGTTGCGGAGCGGCCCTCTTGCGTCTTTAGCTCCACCTGAGTCCTTATGTGAGTCCTTTTCGGTCAACTGAGGAACCTTCCTTTTGCGAGACTATGCCCCGACCGCAGCCAGGGCCGCCTTTTCAAGACCCGGGCCGAAGAACCTGCTGCCTACGGTCAGGAAACGCTCCGGCGAGTCGGTGACGAAGAAAGCATGCGAGGCACTTTTGCCTCCCGGGTTGGCAAGGCCGTTTGCACTAAGCACACGGAGCACCTCCTCGGCGGTGGCCTCGGCCGAGTCTATGAGCCGGACATCAGGGCCCATCACCGAGGCAATCGTGTCTTTAAGCAGCGGGTAGTGCGTGCATCCGAGGACGAGCGTATCTATATCGTGAGTCTTGAGTCCGCTGAGATACCGGGCCGCGATAACCGCCGTCACCTCGTCTCCGGCCCAGCCTTCTTCAACAAGAGGAACAAAGAGCGGGCAGGCCTGCGTGAATGTGGTTATCGCGGGGTTCAGGGCCTTTATGGCCTTGCAGTAAGCGCTCGACCTTATCGTGCCTTCGGTGCCTATTACGCCGACGCGTCCGGTCTTTGTCGCGCGAACCGCCGCCCTTGCGCCAGGCTCGATGACGCCGATAACCGGCACGTCGAGCGTAGAGCGTAATTCGTCGAGGGCGAAGGCCGAGGCCGTATTGCAGGCGACGACGAGGAGCTTGATCTGTCTTGCGACGAGAAAATACGCCACCTCCCGCGCATAGCGGATGATGGTCTCCCGCGATTTGCTGCCGTAAGGCACGCGCGCCGTGTCGCCGAGGTAAATGGTATCTTCGTTGGGCAGCGTCGCCGCGATATCGCGCAAGACCGTAAGCCCGCCGATGCCGGAGTCGAATACGCCTATCGGGCGTCTGTTTATATCTTTAGAGAGCATATCATAATTTAAAGTCTACGTAACGGCGGCCCGGTTGTCAACAGCAAAGAGGTTTCATCCTTGCCATCCGAATCTATTATTATATAATATAAAAACAGCTTTTCAAGCTGTAATACGCCGCAGGGCGGTATGTCAACGTTAGTTGGGCGGGGCATCTTTTTTAATGAAGGCCTGGCCGGTGGATGTTCAAGGAGACGGATGGAAAATGGCGAGATAGCACGGATATTCCACGAAATAGCCGACCTCCTTGAGATAAAGGGGGAGGACCGCTTCCGCATACGTTCCTATAGGAACGCCGCCGATACCATCGAAGCCATGGCCGAGAGCCTGCGCGTGCTTTACGAGGCCGGTGAAAAAGGGCTTGAACATATCCCGGGCGTGGGCAAGGGCATACGCGAGAAGATAATCGAGATGCTCACTACCGGCGCGTGCGCCTTCCATGACGGGCTTTTAAAAGAACTTCCGCCAGGCATATTCGATATCCTGAAGGTTTCAGGCGTCGGGCCTAAGAAGGCCATGCTCCTTTATCAGGAACTCGGCATATCCGACCTTGACGCCCTCGAGCAGGCGGCAAAGACGCATAAGCTCCATACACTGCCCGGTATCGGCGAGAAGACCGAGCAGAACCTGCTGAAGGCGATACGCGACCTGAGGGTCGTCTCCGCGAGCTTCAGCCAGAACACGGGCCACGCATATGCCGAGAGCATCATTGCGAGGCTCAAGAGGGCGCCGGGCGTAAGCGGCGTTGAGGCGGCAGGCAGCCTTCGCCGCTGGAAGGACACCATACACGATATCGACATCATCTGCATCACGGACAGGCCCGAAGACGCCATGCACTCGTTTGTCACGCACCCGGACGTCAAGGAGGTCGTGGCTCACGGTGAGACCAAGAGCTCGGTCAGGCTCAGGAACGGCATGCAGGCGGACCTGCGCGTGCTTGACGAGGTCTCTTACGGCTCCGGCCTTTTATATTTTACCGGGTCCAAGGCGCACAACGTGGCCCTGCGCGAGATGGCCAAGCACAAGGGACTGAAGATAAACGAGTACGGGGTCTTTAAAGAGCCGGGGGACGTGCGCGTGGCCGGCGCGACCGAAGAAGAGGTCTACAGGAGCATCGGCCTTCCGTGGATACCGCCGGAGTTGCGCGAGAACCGGGGCGAAATCGAGGCCGCTCTGAAAGGCGCTCTGCCGAGACTTGTCGAACTGGGGGATATAAAAGGCGACCTGCACTCGCATACGACCGAGAGCGACGGCGCGTCGAGCCTTGAAGCGATGGCTGATGCTGCAATGGAGCGCGGATACGCCTACCTTAATGTGACAGACCACTCAAAGGCCGTAGGTATTGCGCACGGGCTTGACGATAAACGGTTGCTTGCGCAAATCAAGGCGATAGACGCCTTTAACGAGCGGCTCAGGAAGGCCGGCAATGAGTTCAGGCTCCTTAAGGGCGCGGAGGTCGATATACGCGCCGACGGGACGCTCGACCATCCGGATGAACTCCTGGCGAAGCTCGATTGCGTCGTCGCCGCGATACATTCCGGCTTCAATATGACCAAGGACGCGATGACCTCCAGGATTATAAAGGGGCTTGAGGGAGGCCGCGTAAACATACTGGCCCATCCGACCGGCAGGCTTATCGGCGTGCGCGAGCCGTATGCCCTTGACATGGAGGCGGTGATGAATGCGGCGGCCGCAGGCGGCGTCTCGCTTGAGCTGAACTCGTACCCTGAGCGGCTTGACCTGAGCGACGCGCATTGCCGCATGGCAAAGGAGAAGGGGATACTCGTGGCCATATCGACCGACGCGCACGCGACAACGCACATGGGCAATATCGTCTACGGCGTCATGGGGGCGCGGCGCGGCTGGCTCGGCAAGGACGACGTGCTCAATACGCGGGGGTTGGCGGACTTGTTGAAGCTCCTGCGCGGGCAGGGGAAGATTGGCCATTGAAGGGGGCGGGGTTTTCGTGCATGAAAAGGCAGTATGCATGGTTGTGCTCCTCCCCTTTTTAAAGGGGAGGCCGGGAGGGGTTAGTCTTGCTGCGGCATCTCAAACTTAACTCCCCCTGCCCCCTCTTTAAAAAGAGGGGGTTTGTGCAATCCTTAATTTGAAACCTAATAAACGGTTCTTAGGGTGGGATAAAATGGCCAAGCTAAAGTTTACCTTCAATTTGACCTTGCGAGGGGCGCTCGTTTTTGTCGCATGCCTCGTCGGTCTTATCATCTTCTATGCCCATGAGGTAGAGGTCTCCGTGCGCCGGGACGTTGCCGAGTTCAGGCAGACGCTCGTCAACGACTGCTCGCGAAGTGAATTCCTCAGGCTCAAGGTCACAAGAGACGACCTTAGCCGCGCGGACGAGCTTGTGGCCTCCATTGCCGCATGCAAGACCATCAAGGTGAAGGAGATTACGACGGCCAACGGCGGGCTGATACTGCCCGTCATGGTGCGTCTTGAGTTGAGCGACGAGGGGCATATCCCGTCAGGCGAGCGCGTCTGGTATATTGCGACGTTCCGCTCGGACATATTCCCGTTCGCGGTTTATTATATGTTCACGGACGGCTGGCTCATTGACCCAACCGTGGTCAGCGGCGGGAAGATGAAGTACCTGTATTATCTGAGGGTGTAAGGAAGGGGCTTTTGGAACTTTGTCGGCGGGGCGGCAAGGGTGGTCTGTTAATACAATGATAACACCGAAATAAAGATTGACACTGTGTAGCTTATAAGCTACAATTAAATCAATGGAAACCTATCCATATACTATCGAATATTACCTGACGGCAACCAATAGAGCGCCGTTCAAGGAGTGGATGGACGGATTGGATAGCGTCACACGGGCAAAGATTCGAATAAGATTGGATAGAGTCAGGCTTGGCAATTTAGGCAAAAATCGTCATGTCGGTGAAGGGGTCTATGAATTGAAGATTGATTACGGCCCGGGGTACAGGGTCTACTATGCGATGAACGGAAAGACGGTAGTGCTCTTGTTGCTCGGCGGTGATAAATCGACGCAGGAAAAAGATATATCTCAGGCAAAGACTGATTGGGAAGGATTTAAGAAGAGAAGAAGCCATGACTAAAAAGAAAACAAGTTATCAGGAAGACCTGATTGAGGCATTAAAAGACCCACGTGAGGCCGCGGAATATCTTAATGCGGCCATCGAGGACGGGGACAAGGAAGTCTTTCTGTTGGCGATGCGAAATGTAGCCGAGGCTCACGGCGGGATGTCAGCGGTCGCAAAAAAGGCGCGTATGAACCGAGAGAGCCTTTATCGGATGCTCTCCAAAAAAGGCAACCCTGAACTCAAAAGCGTTTTCAACCTGCTTCACGTAGTCGGTCTGAAGATAAGCATTGAACCGGAAAAGAGACGGCGCGCTAAGGCTGTTGTTGCATAAGCATGAGTAGATGGGTTGGCAAGGACGACGTGTTGAATACACAGGTTTTGCGGACTTGTTGAAGATACTGCGCAGGCATGGGAAGCCCGGTCATTGAGGGGTGGTGTTTTGAGGCGGCGCAGCCTTTCCGTGCATGACAAGGTATTATGCGTTGACAGGGACGCGGGAGCGTCTTGTGATGCGTTCCCACGCTGGAGCGTGGGAACGATAAATCGTAAAACCCTCTCACCTTGGGGAGGCGCTAAAGACACAACGTTAGCGCACAAGAGGGCAGGGTGAGGGGGCGCTGGCGAGCCATCTACCGTCTCAACTTATCCCTGCCCATCAACCTGTCCATCTCTTTGCAAGCCGGTTCGTAGGCGAGGCTGCACGAGGTCTTGAAGTCCCATATCGCCCTGTCCGGCAGTCTCAGTTGGATGTTGGCCCTGCCCAGGCCGTAGTGGATACGCGGGTTTTGCGGGTCAAGGCCGAGCGCGGCGTTGTAGTCGGCGACGGCCCTGTTATAGAGCTTCTTGTAGAAGTACGCGTTTGCGCGGTTATAGTATGCGCCTGACGAGTCGGGGTTGAGGCTGACGGCCCTGTTGTAGTCGTCTATGGCAGCGTCATAGTCCGCGAGGTCATAGTAGGCGCTCCCGCGGTTCATGTAGGTGTCCGGGTCTTCCGGGTCGAGGGTGATCGCGCTGGTGTAGTCGCTGATGGCGTTCTTGTACTCGCCCTTTCTCGCCCAGGCGTTGCCCCGGTTGTTGTAGGCTGCGGCTATCAGCGGGTTTTCCTTGATGACCAGCGTCATGGCCTCGATGGCCGCGTCGTATTGCGTCTCGTCGGGCGCGCGCTCCTTTACAGCCGGCCCGGACGCACACGATGCCAGAAGAAAGGCCGCAGCAGCGAGCATGATGAAGTTCGGGAGATTGAATCTATTCTTCATGGCAGTCCGTCCTTTGTATTATCCCGGATGCCGCATCCGGCTCAGGCCTGCTGCCCGGCGTTCTTCTTCGTTTTCTTCGCCTCGAGCGGCTCGACCTTGACCTTCACTATGCGGTTGAATTCAACGTCCACTACCGTGTAGCGACGTCCTTTGTAAGCTACGAACTCGCCGCCGCGCGGGATGCGCTGGAGCTTGGCCAGCATGAATCCGGCCAGCGTGTTATATTCCTCGTCCTCTTCCTCGATGACGATGCCCGCGTCCTCGAGATCGCGGATGGAGGCGGATGCGTCTATCAGCATGGTCCCGTCGCGCAGCCTCTCAATCAAGCCGCTCTTTCCGGTATCGTACTCGTCTTCTATCTCTCCGACAATCTCTTCGAGCAGGTCTTCGATGGTCACAAGCCCGTCGACGTCCCCGTGCTCGTCCACGACTATGGCTATGTGCATCTTGCGGCGCTGCATCTCGCGCAGCAGGCGGCTGATCATGATGGAGTTGGGCACGAAGTATGTCGGGCGCAGGAGGTCTTTTATCACGAGCGGCCTGCGCTGCTCGATGGAGATGAAGACGTCCTTGTTGTAGAGTATGCCGACGATCTTGTCGAGCGATTCGCTGTAGACCGGGTACCTTGAAAAACCCGTCTCAGCGATGAACTTCAGCGCTGCGTCCGCGGGCGTGCTGATTTCGATGGCGCTGAATTTGTGCTTAGGCACCATGACCTCTTTTACCGTCGTGTCCGAAAAATCGAAGACGCTGTGCAGGAGCTCGGCCTCCGCCTCCTCGAATACGCCGGTGGCGCTTCCTTCCCTGATGAAGAACCGCACCTCTTCTTCGGTTATGAAGCCGCGTTTGGCATCGGCCGTGACGCCAAGCGTCTTGAGGACCATGCGCGACGATACGGTGAGTATCTTGACGAAGACCGATGTTATCTCGGAGACATACGCGATGGGGCGGGCCGAGAAACAGGCGACGCGTTCGGCGTGATGCAGGGCAAGCGTCTTTGGCACCAGTTCGCCGACTACAAGCGTAACGTATGATATGATCACGACGACCGCGCCCACGGCCAATACCTCGGATATCTCCCTGACGAAGACCGACGGTATGGCCGCGAATACGGGCTTTACATGCTCGGTGGCCGCTATACCGCCGAGGACCGAGGCGAGGGTGCTCACGACGGTGACGCCGACCTGCACGGTGGCCAGCAGCCTGTCAGGGTCTTCCTTGAGTTTGGCTACAAGGGCGGCTGAGTGGTTGCCGTCTTTGGCGAGTTTTTCCAGCAGGCTCCGCTTGGCCGTGATGATGGATATCTCAGCGGTTGCAAAGAAGCCGTTTATGAGGATAAGTATGAAGATACCTATAGCCTCGAAGATAAGGCCGTCCGAAGACATAAACTCCTTTTTGTTATTGGTTATCTGTTACCGGTTATCGGCAAAGACTTAGTCTGATTAATTCATTAACCTGTCATTGCAATGACTCAGACCTGCCGCTCCGGACTAAACGGACGTCGTCTTGTGTGGCTCAGGGCTTAAACTTCCCCCTTTGGAAAAGGGGGATTGAGGGGGATTTTGCCCTGAATAAACAGCGTTGGAAGCGCAGTATCAGACCTGTTGGCCTGAGCTACGGATATACGTCAAATAAAGTCTAACAGACCATAGATACTATATGTCATTCCCGCATGTTTTTAGCGGGAATCCACGCCTTTTTTATGGATGCCCGATAGATACATTCGGGCATGACGGAAAATATCGTTTATGCAAAGATCCCTTAAATAAGGGGAGGAGCAAGGCCGCCTCAAACCCGCTTAAAAGCCTCTATGCCAGGGAAGTAGGCCGTGTCCCCGAGTTCTTCTTCTATCCGCAGGAGCTGGTTATACTTGGCGATTCTATCTGTGCGTGAGGCGGAACCCGTCTTTATCTGCCCGGCGTTCGTGGCCACGGCGATATCCGCGATGGTGGTGTCCTCGGTCTCGCCGCTCCTGTGCGAGATGACCGAGGTGTAACGCGCCCGCTTGGCCATCTCAACGGCCTCGAGCGTCTCGGTCAGCGTGCCTATCTGGTTGACCTTTACGAGAATGGAGTTGGCTACGCCTTCCTTTATTCCTCTGCTCAATTTCTCGGTATTGGTGACGAAGATGTCGTCGCCTACAAGCTGGACCTTGTTGCCGAGCCTCTTGGTGAGTCCTGCCCAACCCGACCAGTCCTCTTCGCTCAGGCCGTCTTCGATTGATATAATAGGGTAGTCCTTTGCAAGCCCTTCGAGATACGCGGACATATCCGCGGACGAGAGCTTCTTGCCCTCAAGGGTGTATGCGCCGTTCTTGTAAAGCTCGCTTGAGGCGCAATCGAGCGCGATGAAGACGTTCTTACCGGGTTTGTAACCGGCGGCGCTGATGGCCGCGAGCACGATCTCTATGGCTTGCCGGTTGGAATTGAGCATGGGCGCGAACCCGCCCTCGTCGCCGACAGCCGTAGAGAGCTTTTTGTCGTGGAGGAGTTTTTTGAGGCTGTGAAAGACCTCGACCCCGGCGCGTAGCGCTTCCGAGAAGCACGGAAAGCCTGCAGGGACTATCATGAACTCCTGTATGTCCAGGTTGTTGTCGGCATGCGCCCCGCCGTTGATGATATTCATCATGGGCACGGGTAGGGTGCGGGCGGAAGTGCCGCCGATGTATCTGTATAACGGGAGCATGGAGGCCTCTGCAGCGGCCTTTGCAACGGCCATGGACGCGCCGAGTATGGCGTTTGCCCCGAGCTTGCCCTTGTTGGGCGTCCCGTCGAGCTTGATGAGCGTGGAGTCGATAAGGGTCTGCTCCGTGGCGTCAAGACCGGTTAAAGCCTTGGATATCTTCTCGTTGACGGCCTTTACGGCCTTGAGCACACCCTTGCCCATATAGCGGGCCTTGTCCCCGTCGCGCAGTTCTACTGCCTCGTATTTGCCGGTCGACGCGCCTGAAGGCACCGCGGCGCGGCCCGTGAACCCGCCGTCGAGCGTGACCTCTACCTCGATTGTGGGGTTGCCCCTTGAATCGAGTATCTCGCGCCCGGTTATATTGACGATTGTTGTCATTTTGGTATTACTCCCCCTTGAAGATTGATACATCGATTATACGTTTGGATGCGAAAAAAGCAAGCTAAACATTGATGGCCGCCATTCGGGCGGCTTGAAAGGCGGATGATTAAGGGATACACTTGAAATAGGGAGCAGGCGGATGCGAGTTTGAACTCCCACCTTTGAAAAAAGGGGGATGAAGGAGCGTATGTCAACGATATCACTGGTCAGCCTTTTCGGCGCGATAATGCTCATGCTCTACGGGATGAGGCTCGCGGGCGAGGGTCTGCAGAAGGCCGCCGGCGCACAGTTGAAGTCATTCCTCCTCTCCGCCACATCCAACCGGTTCAAATCCCTTGGCGTTGGTGCGGTCATTACGGCCATATTCCAGTCCTCGAGCGCCACCACCGTCATGCTCGTCGGGTTCGTAGGCGCCGGGCTGATGGGCCTGCAACAGACGATGGGCGTCATCCTCGGCGCGGATATTGGAACGACCCTCACCGTTCAGCTTATCGCGTTCAAGGTCTATGACTGGGCCGTCGGTCTTATCGGCGCCGGTATAGTCCTGCGTTTTATCAGCAGGCGCGGCTCTCTCAAACATGTCGGACAGGCCGTGCTCGGCTTCGGCTTCGTCTTCTTCGCCCTCAAGATATTAATTGAAATCTTCGAGCCGGTCACTCAAAACCCGCTCCTGCACGAGTTCCTCGTGGGCTTCAGCAAAGACCCGCTGGCAGGTATCATCATCTCGGCCCTTCTGACGGCGTTATTCCAGTCGAGCGCCGCGACCCTCGGCATAGCCATTACCGCGGCTCATACGGGCCTGCTGACGCTTGACGCCGCCATGCCCATCGTCCTCGGCGCGAATATCGGCTCGTGCGTAAGCGCCCTTGTCTCAAGTCTCGGGGCCGGGGTCGAGGCGCGAAGGGTGGGGGTGGCCCACGTCCTCTTTAAGGTTACGGGCGTGATCATCGTCATACCTGTGCTAGCCATCTTTACGCATCTTGTCGGCCTTGCGTCAAGCGATCCGGGCCGCCAGGTGGCCCTGGCGCACACATTCTTTAACGTCGCGCTTGCCGTAATCTTCATCCCGTTCACGCGCCAGCTTACCGCCCTTGTCGAGCGCATCATGCCGCCGGGAGAGGAGACAGCCGGTAAGTTCGGCCCGAAGTATCTCGACCCGATTGTCATCTCAAGCCCGTCCCTTGCGCTTGTTCAGGCCAGCCGCGAGGCCCTGCGCGCCGCTGATATCGTAGGCGAGATGCTCAGGCAATCCATAATTGTCTTTGTGAATAATGACATGGAACTGCTTGAAAAGATAGAGGAAAGGGACGACGAGATTGACTTGCTGGACAGGGAAATAAAGCTCTACCTTACTAAACTCACCCGCGAGAGCCTCTCTGATGAGCAGTCGCGGCGCGAGATGGAGACGATGCTCTTTACCGACAATATGGAAAATATCGGCGACGTGATAGACAAAAACCTCATGGACCTTGCCCGCAAGAAGATTCGTACCGACGCGTCTTTCTCAAAGGACGGGCAAGCCGATATTGTTCTTTTGCATCTGAAGGTTGTGGAAAACTTCGATATGTGCGTGGCCGCGTTTGCCGGTGGAGACGCTGAGCTTGCGCAGCGCCTTCTCAATCACAAGGCGAAAATAGCCGAGCTTGAGCGCGAGCTTCGCTCGGCCCACATGAACCGTCTGCGTCTCGGCTTGAAGGAGTCGATTGACACGAGCGCGATACACCTTGACGTCCTTACCAACCTCAAGCGCATAAATTCATGTATCGTCAATGCCGCGTATCCGATGGTCGAGCGGGGCAAGAGATAGTCTGCCGGGTCTTTCCGGCCTGATATTTGACGCTGATTGTATGCGGCAGGCCCTTTGTCCGCTGTTGCAAATAACCCATTGAGGGATATACTTAGGGAACCTCTGATTAATTCCACAATGGTGTCATTCTGAGCGAAGCGAAGAATCTCGCTTCTAAGAAATTCAGCAAGTTACGAGATTCTTCGTCGCTTCGCTCCTCAGAATGACAGAAAAGAAATGAATTAATCAGAGCTTCCTTAGGAAAAGATTCAGCGCGAGGGTAGATGAAGAAATTCGACGTATTGATTATCGGTTCCGGCCCCGGCGGACAGCGCGCGGCCATACAGGCGGCCAAACTCGGCAAGACGGTCGCCATAATAGAGCGTGAGCCGTATATCGGCGGGGCAGGTCTGCATACGGGCACGCTCCCGAGTAAGACGCTCCGCGAGACCGCGCTCTTTCTGGCCGGGTTCAAGCAGCGGGCGGTCTTCGGTTTTCAGTTCACGCTCGGCAGGGACGTTACGCTGAGCGAGCTGATGCACCGGAAATCCGAGGTCATCAGGCGGCAGATGGAGGTCATCATCGACCAGTTCAGCCGCAACAATATCGAGATAGTCTACGGCTCGGCCTCTTTCATCTCAGCCACGCGCCTTCGCGTATCGAGAGACGGCGACGTAGGCGTGGAATATGAGGGCGGCATCATAGTGATTGCCACGGGTTCGAGGCCCGCAAGGCCCAGGGACGTGCCTTTTGACAAAGACCATATCTACGACTCCGACTCGATACTCAAGCTCGACAAGCTGCCGCATACGCTGACGGTCATCGGCGGCGGCGTCATCGGCTGCGAGTACGCCTGCGTCTTTGCCTCGCTCGGCATCAAGGTGACCCTCGTCGAGAAGAAGGCCGAGATACTCGCCTTTGCGGACACGGAGCTTGTCGAGAGCCTGATGTATTGGATGCGGCACGCGGGCATCGTCATGCGGCTGGGCGAGGAGGTGACGTCCATCGAGGTCGAAGCACTAAATAGAGTAATCACGCGTCTTCACAGCGGCAAGGTCGTCATATCCGAAAAGCTCCTCTACACGATGGGGAGGATCGGCAACACCGACGGGTTGAACCTCGATGCCATAGGTATAACCCCGGTCGAACGCGGCCACCTGACCGTTGACAAGGGTTTTGCAACCGGTGTCGAAGGCGTCTACGCCATAGGCGACGTCATAGGCTTTCCATCCCTTGCGTCCACGTCCATGGAGCAGGGCAGGCGGGTCATCTGCAACGCATTCGCGGTCGAAGGCCTTACGTGCGAGATGCCCGGGCACCTGCCGCTGGCCATCTATACCATCCCGGAGATATCGATGGTCGGCGAGACGGAAAAGGGATTGACCGAGAAGGGCGTGGTCTACGAGGTCGGCTGCGCCTACTTCAACGAGGTCGCGCGCGGCCAGATAATCGGCGACGTGCACGGCATGGTGAAACTCCTATTCGACAGGCAGAGCCACAAACTGCTCGGCGTGCATATAGTGGGCGAGAAGGCGTCCGAGCTTATCCATATCGGCCAGGCCGTCCTGAACTTCGGCGGCACGGTCGATTACTTCAAGGACGTGGTCTTCAACTACCCGACGCTTTCGGACGCGTACAAAGAGGCCGCGCTGAATGGCTTGAACAAGCTGTAAACCGGTTGTCGGTAATCGGTTATCCGTTATCGGTTGAGGAATATCTTTACTGATAATTGATAACCGTCCACCGATAACTTAATTAGAGCCTCCTTGGATTGTAGCTCAGACCTTCAGGTCTGATTATATGGGTGGCTGAATGGGCGTTGATGTCAGGGCTAAAGCCCTGAGCTACACAAGACGATAACGGATAACCAATAACCTAAAAGGAGGCACAATGAAGGTAAACGTAATCTTTTACAGTCTTTACGGGCACGTATGGAAGATGGCCGAGGCAATGGCAGCCGGAGCGCGCGAGGTGGCCGGGGCCGAGGTAAAGCTCTTGCAGGTGCCTGAGACCCTTCCCGCCGACGTGGTGGCCAAGATGGGCGCGACCGAGGCCAAGAAGGCGTTTGCGCATATCCCGGTCGCGACGATGGCGAGCCTTGAAGAGGCGGACGCCGTTATCTTCGGCACTCCGACCCGTTTCGGCAACATGTGCGCGCAGATGCGCGCGTTTTTCGACGCGACCGGCGGATTATGGATGAAGGGCGCGCTTATCGGCAAGGTGGGCAGCGTATTCGCCTCCAGCGCCACGCAGCACGGCGGGCAGGAGTCAACCATCCTCTCGACCCATATAACGCTCCTTCATCACGGCATGATTATAGTCGGCATGCCGTATTCCGAAGCGCGCCAGATGAACATCACCGAGATAACAGGCGGCAGCCCTTACGGTGTCACGACCATCGCGGGTTCGGACGGCTCAAGGCAGCCCTCGCAAAACGAGCTCGGCATGGCCGGATTTCAGGGAAAGCACGTCGCCCAGATAACAAAACGTCTCGTCTCGGGACGCGTTTGACAAGTATCGTTAATGATGCATACTTGACCTATGACGCGACCGTGCGCCGCTTGTGGCGCAGCGGTATCCGTAGATAATAAAGGAGGTGCGGTATGTGTCAGGTATGCGGATGTGAGCCGTGCAAGAAGTGCGGAGCGCCAATCAAGGACGGCGTATGCAGCGGGTGCAAGAAGAAGTCCGATTCATGCACCTGTAAACGGGACTGAGAGGCGGATAGCGCGATGAGGCTCATAGGCGTCGATGAAGAGACCGTCCGTATCGAGGCCGGCGGGGTGATACTTGAAGGCGCGCTCGGCGTGCCCTCAAACGCCCGCGGCCTCGTCCTCTTCGCGCACGGCAGCGGCTCAAGCCGCCACAGCCCGCGCAACAACTTTGTGGCGAAGACGCTTCGAAACGCAGGCCTTGCAACCCTCCTCTTCGATCTCCTGACCCGTGATGAAGATCTGGATTACGATACCCGCTTCGATATAACTCTCCTGACGGAAAGGCTCGTCAGCGCGACAAGGTGGGCGCTTGACGAGGATAGCGTAAAGGGATTGCCTCTCGGCTACTTTGGCGCATCCACGGGCGCGGCCGCCGCCATTAACGCATCGGTCATCATGGGCCCGGTTGTCGGTGCGGTGGTCTCGCGCGGAGGCAGGCCCGACATGAGCGCGGATTACCTGAGCAGGGTCGCTGCGCCGACGCTTCTTATAGTCGGCGGAGCGGACGGCGTTGTAGTTGACCTTAACAAGGCCGCCGCCGCAAGGATAAAGGCCGAAAAAGAGGTCGCCATCGTGCCAGGGGCAACGCATCTTTTCGAGGAGACCGGCGCGCTTGAAGAGGTCTCAAAACTTGCCACGGCCTGGTTTCTGAAACATCTTGGCGCAAAGGCGAAGGCAGGGGTTGAAAAATAGAACCCAATCTCATCGACTCCATAATTAAAATTCCGCATTTTCGCAGTCCGCTTTATCAGTGTCATCATTAGCAATTCATATTATCAACTCCATGCGTATTTGCCTTAGCCCGCCTTGCAACTCTCCGGATGCTGCGATAGAATCAAGGCGGAGGCACTGATGGATAACCTGAAGACGGCCGCCGACCTCTTTGTAGAGTGTCTTGAGGCGGAAGGCGTTGAGTACAATATTCGGTCTGCCCTGCGAAGAGTCCCTTGAACTGCTCGACGCCATACGCAGGTCGCGGATAAGGTTCATCGTAACGCGCCACGAGCAGGCCGCCGCGTTCATGGCCGCCACCCGCGGCAGACTCACCGGCAGGGCGGGCGTCGTGCTCTCGACGCTTGGGCCGGGCGCGACTAACCTTGTTACCGGCGTGGCATTCGCCCAGCTCGGCGGCATGCCCCTTGTCGTCATTACAGGACAGAAGCCGATTAAGAGGTCGAAGCAGGGGCAGTTCCAGATAATAAACGTCGTCGAGATGATGAAGCCGATAACCAAGTCGGCCCGTCAGATAGTAGGCGCGGAACTGATGCCGTCGCTCGTGCGCGAGGCGTTCAGAAAGGCGGAGGAAGAAAGGCCCGGGGCGGTGCATTTGGAACTGCCCGAGGACGTCGCGCATGAAA